>CAIKFU010000097.1 GCA_903826775.1 uncultured beta proteobacterium
AGAGTGGTCCCTCCTATGCCAAAAACTGTAAAGTATGTGTCCGGTATAAAACGTAAACTATGTCTCGGGTAGTACAAAACCCTCATCAGAAATGGTGGGGGTTTTGTCATTTCAGATATACTTTTTGCAAGCAGGAGAGTGAAGGGGATCCCTCCACCGAAGGCGCAAACTCCCATGAAGGCTCAGGTATCAGGGACAGGGGGAACGGCAGCTATATTCGCATATGCAAGTAAACGTTCTCTCTTTGTTGTTTCTTAATAATTCATTATGTACAAAGGTGTAAGTATGAAAAAAATCCTCTTGTTGGGCTCGGGCGAATTGGGTAAAGAATTTGTCATTAGCGCTAAGCGTTTAGGTTGCCATGTCATTGCATGCGATAGTTACGAAGGCGCTCCAGCTATGCAGGTGGCGGATGAGAGTTGTGTCTTTAGTATGTTGGATGAGCAGGCATTAAGAGGCGCGATTGCGAAATACCAGCCAGACTTAATTGTTCCTGAGATCGAGGCGATTCGCACTGAGGTTCTGTTGGATGTTGAAAAACAGGGGTTTGAGGTTATTCCAAGTGCTCGGGCGGCTAACTTGACAATGAATCGCGATAGGATCCGTGATGTTGCGGTTGGTTTGGGTGTCAGAACAGCTAAATTTAGTTATGCAGACTCTGCGCAAGAACTATTGGAGCATGCGAAATCGATTGGTTTCCCAGTAGTTATTAAGCCAGTTATGAGCTCATCTGGTAAAGGTCAAAGCGTCGCTAAATCTGAGGAAGATATTCAGGGTAGCTGGGATTATGCGTGTTTAGGAATGCGTGGCGATCGCAAGAAAGTGATTGTTGAGGAGTTTATTAACTTTGAATTTGAGATTACTTTATTGACTATTCGACAAAGAAACGGGGAAACCATTTTTTGTGAACCAATTGGTCATGTACAGGAGCGTGGTGATTACCAATATAGTTGGCAACCTCAACCCATGAAATTAGATTACTTACAGGCAGCTCAAGAGATGGCGGCAAAGGTAACCGCAGATCTGGGCGGTTTCGGAATTTTCGGGGTCGAATTTTTTGTTACTAAGGACGAGGTGATTTTTAGTGAATTAAGCCCTCGCCCTCATGACACTGGTATGGTGACGTTGATTAGCCAGAATTTAAGTGAATTTGATTTGCATACGCGAGCCATACTGGGACTGCCAATTCCTTTCATTGAATGTGTTGAAGGGGCAAGCGCAGTTGTGTTAGCAACTGGAGATGGAAAGGATCCCACATATACAGGCATTGAGGAGGCATTAAGTCAACAAGGCATTGATGTGCGTATTTTTGGTAAGCCCACTACGCGTCCTTATCGTCGCATGGGGGTTGCTTTGGCAAGCGGGCCAAATTCCTTGGAGCGTGCCAGAGCCGCGGCTGCCAAAATTGCCGTCCACCCATCTGAGTGATGTGTATTTGCGTCCACCATCCTTTAGTCCCAGGTACAAGTCCTGGTGGGCCCACCAGAAGTAATAAAATCCCAGTTCAAAATAACTGGGATTTTTATTTTTGACATTGCGATAAGTAATGACGTACATGGTGTGACAAAGCAATGGCATACAAGGGATTTTAATTGCCTGTAATGGTTGATGAATTACCCTTGATTGGTTTATGGACCATCAATTCTTTGCTGTGATTTGGGAATATGTCGAGCCAATGGGTGTATAAATATCGTTTAATCTCATAAATATCACAACAACTGATCTGGGAATTTTAGAATGCAAGATAAAACAAAATACCTATTAGATGAATCGGAGATGCCGAAGGCTTGGTATAACATTCAGGCGGATCTTAAGGTGCCGGTTCCACCCGTCCTCCATCCGGGAACCCTCAAGCCTATTGGACCTGATGACTTGGCGCCGTTATTTCCTAGGGAAATTATTCTTCAAGAAGTTAGCACCGAAAGGGAAATTGAGATCCCAGGACCTGTTCAAGAAATATACAAGTTATGGCGACCTGCTCCCTTGTATCGAGCCCATCGATTAGAAAAGGCATTAGGGACTCTCGCTAAAATATTTTATAAATACGAAGGGGTTAGTCCAGCAGGAAGTCATAAACCAAACACCGCGGTACCTCAGGCTTTTTATAATGCAGCCGAAGGCGTTAAACGCTTGACTACTGAAACCGGTGCTGGTCAATGGGGGACGTCATTATCATTTGCGGGTCAAATTTTTAATCTCGAGATTCTAGTTTTTCAGGTTCGTGTTTCGTATGATCAGAAGCCATATCGTCGCGCTGTCATGGAAACTTATGGTGCCCGTTGTTTACCTTCGCCATCCAATGAAACGGAATATGGTCGAAAAGTGCTTGCGGAGAGGCCGGATCATCCGGGTAGTCTTGGCATAGCAATTTCAGAGGCGGTAGAGCTTGCAGTTCAGCGTGATGATACGAAGTATGCATTGGGTTCAGTGTTAAACCATGTACTTATGCATCAGACGATTGTTGGTTTGGAGGTTATTAAACAACTTGAAATGGCCGATGTCTATCCGGATGTGATTGTTGGTTGCACGGGTGGAGGGTCTAATTTTGGTGGCATTGCCTTCCCGTTTATCGGTCAAGGATTGCGCGGCGGCAAAATGCCAAGAATTGTGGCTGTTGAGCCAGCAGCTTGTCCTTCCTTAACAAGAGGCAAGTATGCCTATGACTTTGGTGATACCGGGCATATGACGCCATTAACCAAAATGCATACATTGGGCTCATCATTTACACCCCCAGGGTTTCATGCGGGCGGCTTGAGATACCACGGCATGGCTCCATTAGTCTCTCATGTTAAGGAATTGAATTTAATAGAGGCGGTGGCTTATAACCAAGTGGAATGTTTTGCCGCGGGCGTTTTATTTGCAAGGGCAGAGGGCATTGTTCCTGCGCCGGAAGCCAATCATGCAATCAAGGGTGCCATTGAGGAAGCCTTGCGTTGCAAAAGGGAGGGTCGCAGTGAAACCATTGTCTTTAATCTTTGCGGACACGGTCACTTTGATATGACTTCATATCAAAAGTACTTTGCAGGTGAGTTAACGGATGAATCGTATGACGAGGCTGAGTTAGCAATGGCCTTATCAGGGTTGCCATCAGTTTCATAATTTATTTGCCTTGGCTGTAAAGTGCTTGAATAGCCACTTTTTTATTCAGTGGCTATTTTTCAATAAAGTAATTGGCGCTATTCATTTAGAAATGTTTTCTTGGCGGGCAATGATTTCATAGTGATAGCTAAAAGCCCTATATATAGAGTGGTTGTTAGGGCTTTCTATTTAGGGAATTCCATAATAGGAAGCTACCAAGAAAACGTGCAAATGAGCGCAGAATTAGCTTGGATCTGCTTATCAGCAAGTTCCCATTATTATTTTAAGGAGACTTTCAATGCTTAAACATACTCTTACTGCTTTGCAAAAATGGTTTGGAATTTTTACTCTTTCTTTAGGTTTATTTTCCGTTGCTTTGGCTCAAGCCCCCGCGCCGACTCCAAACCCCATGGATGATATCCCGGCAGCAATGCCATTTGATATTCCATATGGCGCCCCCATTACGTTAGAGCGTGCTGATCAGCTAATTAAAGCTGTATCGGCTGAGTCAAAGAATCGGGGATGGAAAATGAATATCGCTGTGGTAGATTCAGGTGGCAATCTTGTCGCTTTTCAAAGAATGGATGGGGCGCAGTTGGCATCTATTTCGATAGCCGAACATAAGGCACGTGTTGCAGCCAAATTTCGTCGCGAAACAAAGCTTTTTGAAAATGCGGTTAATGTTGCCAAGTTAAATTATGTATTGACACTGGACGATGTGATTGCTTCCCGCGGCGGTATTCCGCTGGTAGAAAATGGAAAACTGATTGGGGCACTTGGTTGCTCTGGTGGCACCGGCTCTCAAGATGAGGCTGCTTGTAAGGCTGGCTCAGGGCTGGTCAATAAGTAACTGTTGCTGTTCTCTGGAGGGTTGAAAGGTTGCTTGTTGAAACCCTCCGGCTTGTATTGAAGTATTGGAAATAAAAAACGTATATTTACACTCTTTTTAAAGGACTTAGAAATCTTTTTATCTAGATAGAGAGTGAACTCTATGCTGTTCGCTGATTTCCTAGGGCTATCCTTTATAGGATATTCCCTAATATTCTTGATTCCACCTCCAAATTTTGACTGTTTGCTCCATTTAGATAATTAAAATGGCGTGACTCAAATCATTGTTTTTTATTTAGGAGAAGTGTATGTCTGATGCTGTCGTGGCACACATCGAAGCGAATCCAAAATACCAGGAGTTAAAGCGCAAGCGCGGAACTTTTGGTTGGACTCTTTGCATATTGATGTTTATTGTTTATTACGGGTATATAGCCCTCATCGCTTTTAATAAGCAATTCTTGTCTATTCCTATTGGGAATGGAGTTACAACTATTGGCGTACCTATTGGTATGGGCGTCATTATTTTTACTATTGCAATTACCGGAATATATGTCCGCCGCGCGAATAGCGAATTTGATACGCTGACAGCCGAAATTTTGAAGGAAGGTGTTCAATGAAGCGCTTTGAAAAACTACTGTGCGTTTTGGCGCTTTTCTCAATTATGGGTGTTGCATTTGCTGCTGGTGCCGACATGGGCCAGATTGAAAAACAAGAAACCAATTGGGTTGCCATTGCCATGTTTGCTGCTTTCGTGGCTGCAACGCTTTGGATTACCAAATGGGCCGCATCGCGTACGAAATCTGCCGCCGACTTTTATACTGCTGGTGGAGGGATTACCGGTTTTCAAAATGGCCTAGCAATTGCCGGTGACTATATGTCAGCAGCATCTTTTTTGGGTATTTCTGCTGCGGTTATGGCCAACGGCTATGACGGCTTAATTTATTCAATCGGATTTTTGGTTGGTTGGCCCGTCATTACCTTTTTGATGGCAGAACGTTTGCGTAATCTGGGTAAATTTACTTTTGCCGATGTCGCAGGTTACCGGTTTCAGCAAACCCCAATCCGTGCATTCGCTGCTTCGGGAACATTGGTGGTTGTGGCCTTCTATCTTATTGCGCAAATGGTGGGCGCTGGCCAACTTATTAAATTGCTATTCGGTCTTGAATACTGGATGGCAGTTGTCATCGTTGGCTGCCTGATGATGATTTATGTTTTGTTTGGTGGGATGACAGCGACAACCTGGGTGCAGATTATTAAAGCCTGTATGTTGCTTGCCGGTGTGAGTTTTATGGCCTTTATGGTTTTGGCGCAATATGGTTTTAGCCCAGAAGCATTGTTTGCCAAGGCTGTGGAGGTTAAAACTGCCATTGCGTTGGGAGCTGGAAAGACGCCTGAGGAGGCCGCGCTAGTGGGTGGCAGCATCATGAGACCTGGAGGATTTGTAAAGGATCCCATTTCAGCTATTTCATTTGGTATGGCATTGATGTTTGGTACGGCAGGGTTGCCACACATCTTGATGCGCTTTTTTACGGTACCGGATGCAAAAGAGGCACGCAAATCTGTGCTTTGGGCTACAACCTGGATCGGCTACTTTTACGTCTTGATCTTTATCATTGGTTTTGGTGCCATCACTATGGTTCTTACCAATCCCGAGATGGCCGATGTTGCGAAGGGTGTCATTAAAGGCGGAGCAGGCACTGCCAATATGGCGGCTGTATTGGTTGCAAAATCGGTAGGCGGAAATATTTTCTTTGGATTTATTTCTGCGGTTGCGTTTGCTACGATCTTGGCTGTCGTCGCGGGCTTGACGCTATCCGGGGCTTCCGCGGTTTCGCATGACTTGTATGCAACCGTTTTCAAGAAAGGGAATGCTGATAGTGCCTCTGAACTAAAAGTATCCCGTTATACGACGGTCGCCTTGGGCATTGTTGCGGTTGCTTTGGGCATCGCATTTGAAAAGCAAAATATTGCTTTCATGGTTTCACTGGCATTTGCAATTGCTGCATCCGCCAACTTCCCAGTGCTATTCATGTCGGTCTTGTGGAAAGATTGCACGACAAAAGGGGCGGTCATCGGAGGATTTCTTGGGTTAGTTTCTTCAGTTGGATTAACCGTTGTATCCCCGTCGGTATGGGAAGCGGTTTTAGGGAATCCAAAAGGATCCGCTATGTTTCCCTATACGTCGCCAGCATTGTTCTCGATGACAATCGGGTTTGTAGGAATTTGGCTTTTTTCAATGCTGGATCGAAGCGAGAATGCTAAGCAAGAGCGTGCAGCCTTTCCAGCACAGCAAGTTCGTTCCGAAACTGGATTTGGAGCATCCAAATCATCCGGCCATTAAAAGTTGGTTGCTGAGCAAAAAACCAGGAGAGATCCTGGTTTTTTTGTTTTTTACGAGAGCAATTCTCGAAGTTTAATAAAAGCCATTCCGGTCATAACGGAATCATTAATAGCGTCATGCGCATCGCGCAAGGGTAAGCCAAGATCTTGCATCATGGTATTAAAGCGTAAATCAATATTACCCCCACGCTCATTAATCGGTAATTGACGATTCTTATATTCATAAAAGAGGGAAGAGACCTCTATTTTTGGCTGGGGTAAACCGAGTCCCAGCATGCGCCATATCACTTTATTGAGCATGGCGATGTCAAATTCCAGATAGTAGCCAACAAGCGGCCTGCACCCAATAAAATTCATGAGTTTACTCATAGCCACTTCAGGGTCTAGACCATTTGCTACATCGAGTTCACGTAGACGGTGAATTTTTACGCTTTCCGCAGAAACCTTTTTCTCTGGCTTTACCAAAAGTTCTAGGCGTTCACTAGTCAACAACGTATTACCAGAAATTTTAATGGCCCCAATTGAAATAATCTGATCTTTGCTCACACTAAGGCCAGTTGTTTCACAGTCCAAAACTACCCATTCATTTTCGGGGGCAGGATCAAACATGAATTTATACTGCTCATCAGCCAAATGAAAAAGTAGCCATTCTTTCCAGATGGCCCGACTAAGTTTTTTGATGAACCCGGGCGAGATTTGGCTCATGCAAAGTCAAGTCGAAAATGTTGACGAAGGTACAGTTTGAAGCGTTTGACTACACTTAAGGTGTCTTTCAGTAAATCCCGCTCTAGACTGGTCAATCGACTGGTGTCAATATCCCCAGAGACCTCCTTACCCATTTCCATTTCTGATAACCCACCTTTTAGACGCAACTCCATAAGGAAATGCAGGGCTTCAACAATTTCGTTTGCAAGTTCTTTTGGTAATTTATTTCTTTTGAGTAACTCATCAATTCGTTCAATTGTTGAAGTTTGCAAAATATGATGCTCAAGGGCCATGGATCGAATTCCGTGAACAATGGCAAAGATCCCCGCTCTTTTTAGATTGAGGCGGGTCGAAGAGGGGTCGCTACCTAGAGTCAATAGGCGGTTCCACCAGCCAACTTCAGTAGAGATGGACTCAATTGCGGAAACAAATCTGGCTAGCAAGAATTGGTTATCGCTTACCAGTTTGAATAAATCCTGCTTGACGGATAAGAGCAATTTCTCGTTTCCGCAAATGGCGTTTGAGTCTAGGAAAATGGCTAAATTCATCAAACTTTCTGGAGTAGGCTCTAGAAGCCATAATTTCACCATGTTGCTAAATTCTGCTGCCGACATCCTCCATGCGGGGTTGTTAACCATGATCCTTCCTGGGCATTCAGGGTAACCAAAATTAATGAGCGCTTCGGAAAAGCGTTGACAACTTGCGATGATTGCTTCGTCAATGACAAAATCATTATTAACAATAAGACCATTGTCTTGATCCGTTTTAAGAATTTGTTCACCCCGACCTTCGCTACCCATCACGAAGAGGCAACTGTTGGCTTGCAATCGCGGATCGGCAATTAGCGCCCAAGAGCGCTCGAATAATTTGGCATTTAATTCCCGAACCAATGTTGCGATCATTGGAACCTTGGTTCGGTTTCGGTGCAATAGGGCAATTAAATTGGTAATTTGGTCAGCCGGCACTTTTAGGTCATCTAAAGTTTTGGCTTGAAGAATCTTTTGAACGACCAAGGAGGAGCTGTTTGCAATAAAACTTAGCAAATCGATTTGTTCTAATATCCCTAGCACCTGATTCTCGTCCTTGACAACTACTCTGTTAACAGAGTGCCGAATCATGACGGCAAGAGCTTCATATAAATGATCCGATGGCTTTACCGTAATGAGCTTATAGTTGGTTAGGCTGTCAACTGGAGTGCTTTGTAATGGTAAGCCTGCAAGGATCGCTCGCTGTATGCCTGTTAATGTAAATATTCCAAGTTTGGACGGAGTGGTTGAATCGTCGTTGACTAATACGTTCGTGATTCGATTGTCGTTGAATAGCTTAACGATTGTAAAAAGATCGGTATTGGAACTGACAATATGAGCGGGACGCAAGAATGCTTGACTTACAAGCGCTAGGCTAAGCGAGTTGATTTCATATTGACTTTGCCTTGCAGACAGAGCGTTTAATTTTTTTGAAAGATCGGCAAAGAGGAGTGCTCCAAAGGTGGCATTCTCTGAAATCAGTTCATTGACTGTTGATTTGGTGAGTTGATAGGCAATCACCTCTTCTGAGGCAATGAATTTATTGGAAACCTTTCCAGCAACAAGCCCCCTTCCATCAAAGCAATCATCCGGACCGAATAAGGCTACATCCTCATTGTTTTCGATTTGGCGGACAAATCCTTTAATCAAGATAAAAAGTTGCGTTGGTGCTGAGCCAACATCCAGAATTACTTCATCCTGCTTAAAGTAGGCGATATCTACGCTATCACGAACCAGTTTCTGTTGTTGACTATTTAAACAGTCAAAAGGCGAGGCGGAAAAATTGAAGGCATTAGGCATTCCTTATTTTATTCAAATACTGGCTGACTTTCCAAAATGTTGGGTCCCATGGAGACAATAATGCACTGTTTGCTGGTTTCGGGATCGGGGTAGAAGGTGTCAGGTTGTAGGGTTCAAAAAACATCAGTGCCATATTCGGGTTGACTAAAGTGCCGGACTTCGTGAACGCCAAATAGGACTGCTTAAGGAGGGGCTTCTTTAAGTGCGCTTGCTATTTTCATTAAGGGCAGGTCCATTCCTCGTTGAGCCAGAATGGATATCCCGAATGGGGCGCCATCAATTTGCATTAAAGGAAGGGTAATTTGAGGTAGTCCATTAAGTCCAGCAATGCAGAGCAGTGGGAATGTGTGTTTTCGGAAGGTATCAAATTCGATATTTGATGATTCAATCAATGGGGCGACGTCAATAACTGTTGGGAGAACCAAAAAAGGGTGATCTTTCAAAAGGCGATCCATTACCCCAATAATTTTATTTCGAGATTGCGATGCTGTGGCTATCTGTTCGGCGGTAATTGCTTTGGCAGCTTGAAACCGCTCTTTTACGCCGGGACCCATATTGTCCAAATGCGCATTTGCCCACTCACCATGCTCTCGCCAAATTTCTGCTGCTTGCAAAATCCGAAATGTTTCAGACCATTCATCCAAGTTTTGACCTTCTAGACTGATTGTCTTGATTTGGCTATTGCCTAGCATTTTGGAGAGTATTTCTTTTGCTTGACTGGCAATTTCAGGGTGAAGGATTTCAAAAGCTTCTTTTAGAAAGCACAATTGAAATGGGAAATCGGTCGGTAAACTCTCATTCAGAAGCACCGCCCCAACTCGCAGCAAGGTATCGGGATCCTTTGCAAACCAACCTAAAGTGTCAAAACTTTTTGCCAATGGCCTTGCGTTTTCAAGGCTGATTCGTCCGTGACTGGGGCGAATTCCATAGAGACCACAAAAGCTAGCAGGAACGCGCACCGATCCCCCGGTATCGGATCCAATGGCAAAGTCGACCAATCCAGCAGCAACAGCGGCTGCTGAACCGCTTGAGGATCCTCCGGGTACGCGATTTGGTGCTGCCGAATTGGTTGGCGTTCCATAATGCGCATTCATTCCTAAAATGCTGTAGGTGAGCTCATCTGTGTGGGTTTTCCCAACCAATGAGGCTCCCTCGTCAATAAGTGCAGTGATAAAAGCCGCAGTTTTCGTTGGGATTGGGTGAGAGTTCAGCCAGGCAGGACTTCCAAAGGAAGTTGGAATTCCTGAAATATCATAAATATCTTTGACTGCAAAAGTGTAACCCTTAAGCTGACCATTGCTGGTCGATTCAATCTCAATGGGAGCGTGTTTGCAAAAAGCATTGACATGATCGCGTTCGAAGGCATTTGGCATATTCAGTTGATTGGAATTGGTGGAAAGGTATTTAGGCGGCAGTGGATTTAACAAATTTTCCAATATTCTGCAGTTGGTCAATTTTCCAACAATCGGCCAATAGGCTCTTGCTTTTTTCTCGCGAGAGGATGCCGTCGGTTAGGTCAATGAATTTAGCGTCGAGTTGTGCATCGGTCATAGGATTTTCAATTCCCCCAACAGCACTTTCTATAAACTTATTCAGAATTCGACCGTCGTAAAGGGTGATCGTTAGATCTCCGGATTTTTTTGGAATTTTTGGATCAACTTGAACATCAATTTTGTCTCTGAGGGCAATTGTTTTAGGATCGCGAACCACAGAGTCAGAATATTGCTTCTCTCCAGCTCGACCATCAATAATGGCTATTGCGACGGAGTGATAAACGCTAAATTTTCCTTCAAGACCATTTTTTGGGGCGATTTTCCCTGTCAATTCCAGTACCGCTGGATTTCCCTTGTATTGAATGGATTTAATTTGATCGGGTTGGAGGTGGTACTGATCTCTTAATTGGATGGCAGCATCAATTGCGGGATGTATGACGATGCCGCATGCAAAAGGTTTATAAGTATCTTTCGCGGTTTCAAATCTCGAACCCAAATCCCCAAGAAGTTCTTGATAATCGTGCTTGGTGCTCATGGCATTCGCCCAGCCTATGCGAGCTTCAATCATTTGATTTGAGCTTGTAAAATTCTTTTGTGCCAACAAGGCGGCAAACAGACCATTTGCTGCAGCCCTTCCAGGATTAAAGCTTTTGTTCATTGACCCAAAGGAATCCCGAAATCCAACGGGTTGTGAAGCCGCAAGTCCAAGTGCCCAGATCATTTGTTCTTCATTTAGTCGCATTAACCTTCCAATGGCAGCGGCAGCTCCTATAGTTGGGTGCGTGCCCGATACATGCCAACCGATGTCTGCGTGGTTCGGGGCAAGGGCATTCGAAAGTCGACAAGTTAATTCTATGCCCAGATATAAGGCGTTTGTAAACTCCTTGCCGCTAATAGGCTCCATTTCTGAATACGCTAGCAAAGCCGATGCAATCGGACCTGCCGCATGAACGTTGGTAACCAAATGCGTGTCATCAAAATCAAATACGTGACTGCTAACACCATTTATAAAGGCGGCATTTAATGCATCAAATCGTTCGCGACGACCAAGAACGGTTGCCTGCTTTGATCCGGATACTGGTCTTAGGGCTTTGATCGAGATATCAACGGCCTCGTGCCGGGAGCTGCCTAGAGTTACTCCGACATAATTTACAAAAGCACGTTTTACTTCCTTGACGATTGCTGTAGGGAGGTCTTCGTATTTTGTATTGAGTGAGTATTGCGCAAGTATTTTAGTGGCGTCTTTCCCATTGCTAAAGGTTTCATCCTTAATCGGTGCAGCTGCATTGCCAACAAGCGATACCGTAGGAAAAAAACTGGCAATAAATCCCGTGGCAATTCCACCAGATGCGGTTTTAAGAAAAGATCTTCTTTGTAAAGGGTTCATTAGTTTGTCTCCATATCCATTATGATTTTTTATTATTGGAAAGTGCTTTTCAATTGCTTTGGTATTCATTTCCAGATTTTCTATCATTTCCTCAGCCATACGAGATCGTAGCATTTAAAAAATATTTAAACTGATGTTTAATTTGAATTTAATTGATTGAAGGGTGTCGATTGCTTTTACAATTGACGACGACACGGTATTGATACGTTTTTTTTATAAAGCAACCATATGAGCAATGATTTCACCATCGTCAATGAAGGCGATTTAATGGATTTGGGAATAAAAGCCTTTTGCAAATTAGGGCTTAATGCTACTGACGCTAAAGATGTTGTGCGAATACTTGTGACCGCCGATTTATTTGGTTTGTCGACCCATGGAATGAGTCGAATTGAATCGTATGGTGAGAGACTGGCGATTGGTGGAATTAATGCCCATCCAAATATTCAAATAGAGCATGTTGCTCCGGCAATGGTTCGTATTGATGGCGATAACGGGGTTGGTCCTTTGGTGGGCATGCGATCTTTGGAGGCTGCGATGCAGGTGGCCGGGGAATTCGGCATTGGCATCGCGCTAACTCGAGGGAGTAATCATTTTGGGCCAATTTCACCTTATTCGTTGATCGCAGCAGAAAATGGATTTGCAAGCATTATTGGCAGCAATGCAACTACAACTATTGCGCCTTGGGGCGGATCTGATGCGAGATTGGGAAACAGCCCGCTTGGATTTGGTGTTCCAAATCCGGATGGGAGGCCGTTTTTACTGGATATGGCGATGAGCGTGGTTGCAAGGGCAAAAATACGGAATGCATTAAAACGTGGCGAGCAAATTCCGTCTACTTGGGGAACGGATGCTCAAGGTGTGCCGACTACGGATCCCAAAGCCGCCTTGAATGGATTTCTCTTGCCAATAGGCGGTCATAAAGGGTATGGGCTGGCTTTATTGGTTGATTTATTCGCAGGTCTTTTATCAAACGCCGCTTATTTGACCCACGTAAAATCATGGCAGGATGCACCTGATCAGCCGCAAAATTTAGGCCACTTTTTTATTTTGATCGATACCAAAAAACTTGGTTCTACTCAATGGTTGGGTGATCGGATGAATGATTTTGCGCAAATTTTGCTAGATAGCCCTCCTGCCAATTCCGAAAATCCGGTGATAGTGCCGGGTATGATTGAGTTGAATAAGCTTGAAGAGCAGCGTAATTCGGGTATTCGCTTGAGTAACGAGACTTTGGAACTATTAAAGCAACATGCACCTGCGGGTTAACTTTCTAAAAAAGATCAATTGATGAACCTCATAAATACTCTAGGCAAGGTCATTTGCATCGGTTTAGTGTTTCTTGTTTCATCTGCATCCGCCCAAAAGGGTTATCCAGACAAACCAATTCGCATGATTGTTCCTTATGTTGCTGGAGGCGCAGCCGATATAACTGCACGACTAATTGCGCAAACAATGACTGAAAGCATGGGGCAATCAGTCATTGTTGACAATAAACCAGGAGCCAATGGATTGATCGGATCTGAGATTGTTTCTAAATCAACTCCTGACGGTTACACGCTTTTATTAACCGCAAGTGGACCGTTGGTAGTGAATCCAGTTTTATATAAAAAAGTGCCGTTTGATCCTATCAAGGATTTTTCCCCCATCAGCTTGGTCATTACCTACCAATACGCCTTAGTCGTTCCGGCAGCATCACCGATTCAAAATATTAACGAATTGATTAATGAAGCAAAACAAAAGCCTGGAAAAATCAGCTATGGTTCTACCGGTCTTGGCGGGGGCGGGCATTTGGCTGGAGAATTATTGGCTCTGATGGCAAATGTGGATTTGACTCATGTTCCCTACAAGGGTGCTGCGCCGGCATTGGCTGACCTACTAGGAGGACAGCTTTCATTTACGTTTGAACCTTTGGTAACGGCTGCGCCATTGATGAAGGCTGGCAAGTTGCATGGATTTGCAGTTTCAGGCTTAAAGCGCAGCAAAGCATTGCCTAACCTACCAACCATGAATGAGTTGGGCTTTAAAGGGTTTAATATTACGCAGTTTCAAGGGTTGTTGGCGCCTGCCGGAACTGACCCGGCTATTATTAAACGATTAAATGATGAAGTGCTTAAGGCGCTAAAGGCCCCTTCAACAATACGACGCTTGGTGGACGAGGGCGGTAATGAAATCGTGGGCAGCACCCCAGAAGAGTTTGCAAAACAAATCCAATCCGATTTGCGTTTATACGGCAAGCTCGTTGGAGACGCTCATATACAGGCCGAATAAAATTGATAAATTACTAATAGGTGCATTCGATGGGGACATATCAAGTTGACGTTTTAATACAGGGATTTCCTGGGAGGGCAATTTGCCATGGTGGCTTGGGTTGGAGCACGGTCACTTTAATTCGCGGCCATAACAGAACTATTTTGCTGGACGTTGGCGCATTTGGCATGAGAAAGCCGCTGGAGCGTCGGCTAAAAGAATACGATGTCAAGCCGAATGAAGTGACCGATGTGATTTTGACCCATGCCCATTACGATCATATCGTTAATTTCACGTTGTTCCCCAATGCGACTATTTGGATAGGGGATTTGGAGATGAATTGGGCAGCAGCTCAAGAGCCTGGATTTAATCCAATTCCAGAATTGTATGTACAAGAGCTAGCAAGCTCATCTAGGGTAAAGCGCGTCTTAGATCATCAAGAATTTTTACCGGGAATAAAAGCGTATGCCGTACCAGGTCATACACCAGGACATTTGCTTTTTGTCTTAAACAACGGTTTGGTAGACATCCTTTTTTCTGGAGACTCCGCGAAAAATCGTGCCGAGTTAATGTCTCGCAAAGTGATTGATACGGACAGCATGGAGGAAAGCGCCCATTCCATTGCGTTGATTTGGAATATCTGGAAGGCTAAAAAAGGGAATTTGCTGATTCCTGGACACGATCTCACAATGGGGTTAGATGAGAACGATCAACCCTACTACATCGGTGAGCGTCAAGCCGCTATTAGTGTTTGGTTTTCTGAGAAGATAGAGCATTCCGATATGATCGATTTGACTTCCATTTAATTTTTAAATCAGGATTTATTTAAAATATGAAAATTTCTGCCGAGTTGATTAAGAAAATTGCTCCAACTGGAAAGTTGCGAGCCTCGATTAATTTGGGCAATCCCATTCTTGCGAACCGTGACCCCATCACGGGTGAGCCGGTTGGCGTATCCATAGATCTGGCAACCGAGTTTGCGAAGAGTTTAAGCTTAGAGCTTGAGCTGGTTGTTTTTGATTCCGCCGGGAAGTCGGTGGAGGCTGTTACTGCCGAGAAAGCGGATATTGGTTTTTTTGCAATTGATCCGCTGCGTGGCGAAGGCATCACGTTTACTGCCCCGTATGTTCTGATTGAAGGCGCATATCTTGTAAAGCAAGACTCTGCTCTGAAAGCCAATGATGAAGTGGATGTTCTTGGTAACAGGGTGGTTGTTGGCAAGGGCAGTGCATATGATTTGTACTTAAGTCGCGAGATCAAGCATGCTGAAATTGTGAGGGCACCAACATCTCCAACTGTTGTTGAATTGTTTATGGAGTTGCAATGCGAGGTTGCTGCTGGTGTTAGGCAGCAACTCGAGGCAGATTCGAAGCGATTTGCAGGTTTACGACTATTGCCAGGGCGTTTTATGGTTATTCAACAAGCGATGGGGTTGCCATTGGGTCGCGGGACAGATGCGGCAACGTTTCTTGGCCAGTTTGTTGAGGCGATGAAATCAAGCGGATTCGTAGAGAAGGCGCTTCAAAGGCACCAGATAAAAGGGGCTTCTGTTGCACCGGCAGTGGGGGCATAAACACTTTGCGTGTATGACCGGGTTCAGCGCTTGACTTACTCTTGTTTAATATTGGTTTGTTTTGCCACCTTAGCCCATTTTGCCGTTTCTTCAGTTAAGAATTTTTCAAAATCGGATCTGCTCATTGGGGCGATTTCAGCTCCTTCGTTCGTAAAGCGATTTTGGATATTCGAAGTCGTAAGTGATGCATTCGTTGCTTGGTGAATAAGATCAAGTAACTCCGTTGAAGTCCCTGCCGGGGCAAGAAGTCCCCACCAATTTACCGCATCTACCTCAATACCAGATTCTCGCAACGTTGGGATATTTGGAATAAGGGGAAGGCGCTTTGGTCCTGCCACAGCCAAAAGCTTGATTTTTCCTGAACGTAAAAAACTTTGCATTTGAACAAGGCTTCCGAGGGAGGCCTGAATATGTCCTGCTGCCAAGTCTATAAGGGCTGGACCTCCCCCTTTGTATTGAATAACGCTGAAATTTGCAGTTGTTTTTAATTTGATCAGTTCAATTGCAAAGTGTTGAAAACTGGCTATGCCTGCGGAGCCAAAATTGATCGCTTCGGGATTTTTCTTGGAGTAGTCAACGAGTTCCCCGATCGAATTAATCGGCAGCTTTTTTGATACCGCTATGACGCTTGACCCCATACCAAGCATCGCCACTGGAGCAAATGATTTTTCAGGGTCGTAGTTTAGCTTCATAACAGACGGATTCATTGTGAAGCTGGAGGAAATTAAAAGTAAGGTGCCAGCATCAGGGTCTGAATGCGCAGCAATAGCTGCACCTAAGGTTCCCCCGGCTCCAGGACGGTTTTCCACGACAATCGATCGTTGTAAACGCGGTGATAATTCTTGAGCAAGTGCGCGTGCAACTATGTCATTGCTGCCGCCAGGTGGGAAGGGAACGATGATGCGTATTTGTTTTGGTAGCAACTCAGTAGAAAAAGCTAATTGAAACCAGGCGCATAGGGTAACAATAAGAAGACCTAGAATTTTGGACTTTACAACTTCGCGGTTAGAAGTCATACAACTTTTCAGGGTTGTCCACCAGTATCTTTTTCAGGATGGATGGGCTATCTACCCAGGATGCAAAAAGATTTAATATTCTGCCATCGTTGATAGGTCTGAATGGTTCAATCGTATCTATTCTGCGTGGTTTTCCGGGGAGGCCGCCCGGATGAGGCCAATCACTGCCCCATAGCATTTGGTTTTCGTTAGCCGAGATGAGTTCTTTTGCCAACGCAGAGGCGTCGGCAAAGTCCGATTCAGTCGAAATGCGATACGGGGCTGATAGCTTAACCCACACTTTTTTTTCCTGTACCAGGCCTAGTATTGTTTCGAAGTTTTTTTGTGTTGTACCTAAAGCGGCTTTTGCGCCACCAAAGTGATCAATCACAATAGGAATATCCAAAGCCCGTATGCTGTCTTGAAGGCTGGCAATGACAGCTAAGTTAGAAAATATTTGAATGTGCCATCCTAAGCTAGCAATTTGTTTAGCGGTGTCTGCCAATGTTTTTTCAGCAAATGCGGGATCTTGTATTCCACTGGTTTCGAGGTTGATTCTTACGCCGCGAATGCCTGATTCATGCATTTCATTTAATTGCTTCTCACTCGTCCCCCTATCAATTACCGCTACTCCCCGAGCAGAATTACCAATTTTTTTCACGGCATCAACGGTGCATGAATTATCGGATCCATAAGGGCTGGGGTGAACAATGACAACCCGCTCAATTCCTAGAAGTTTATGTAGTTCCAATAGGTTTTCAATTGAAGCGTCGTCCGGGGTATAAGTACGGCTTAACGCAAGTGGAAATCGATTGACTGGACCAAATATGTGCGTATGACAGTCGCACGAAAGTGGGGGCGCTAAAAAAACAGGCTTGTCATGTTCTACCCCTAAGATCATTTTATATCTCCATGTATTAATTTTTTTTTGGCCATTCTGATGGTGTCGTTATATTACATCTTTGCAGGATTTTCGAAAACAAATTCAGCCAAAGGAAAAGCTTCGGCAAGCGCACATACTTTTGATTACCATTGATAACGTTCCATGTAGTTATACGGGTTAACATAAAGCGTAAGAAATTTAAGCGTTATTTAAAAATAGGAATGAGAAATGAATTATGGAACGGACTTTAAATCCCTTAGGAATGAAGTAAGCCCTGAGGAGTGGCAGACACGCGTGGAATTGGCGGCATGCTACAGGTTGGTAGATACATATGGAATGACCGATCTTATTTATAACCACATTACAGCAAAAATCCCCAACACCGAGTTCTTGTTGATTAATTTGTATGGACTTTTGTATAAGGAAATTACTGCCTCAAGCTTGGTAAAAATTGACCTAGATGGAAATATTATTTCCAAGCCGGATACGGATTACGGCATCAATCGATCGGGTTACGTAATTCATGGGGCAATACATCAGGCTCGAGAAGACGTTTGCTGCGTGATACACACTCACACCCCCTCAGGAATGGCTGTGTCGAGTATGAAATGTGGTCTTTTATCGATGACCCAAACGTCGATGCGTTTTGTAGGTCATCTGGGGTACCACGATTTTGAGGGCCCAGCGATTGATTTGGACGAGCGGGTTCGCCTAGTGCACGATTTGGGAATGCATGACGCTATGGTTTTGCGTAATCATGGATTGTTAACGTGTGGGGCAACCATTCAACAGGCATTCAATACGATGTACCAATTGGAATTGTCATGCCGCGCTCAGGTTGAGGCCATGGCATCGGGTGCTGAAATATCCCTTCCTATGCAAAATATTCTTGAGCGCACTGCACATCTTTATCAGCCTGGATCTCGTCGTCCATATGGCGTGCTGGAATGGCCTGCCATGATAAGGCTATTAAAGGCCAATGAACGTCAGTCTGGATATCCCGCGTATGACATGTAGATTCGGTTAGTTGCTGCCTTTTGACTTAATTTCCTTGATGGTTTTATTCCAGCGATCTATTTCTGAGGTAATGTAATCGCTAGTTTGTTTAATGTTCCCGCCAACCGGTAGCAGATCGTTCTGGTCAAATTTTTCTATTAAATCCGGATTGCTTAACGCTAGATTGATGGCCTGATTCATTTTTTGTTTTATGTCGTTCGGGGTTTTAGCGGGGGCAAAGATACCAGTCCATAAATCATCCTTGAGTGTGGGGTATCCCAACTCAATCAAGGTTGGAACATTCGGCAAGCTTGCAAGTCTTTTATCGCTGGAAACCGCAAGCACTTTGACTTTCCCTTGTTTAGCAAATGGCGTGACTCCAGTCATTGCGCCGCACGTAATTGGTGTTTCTCCGCTAACGGTCGCCAATAGGGCAGGACCAGACCCTTTATAGGGTATGTGGGTTATATCAACTTTCCACATAAGGCGAAATAAATTTTCACAAGTAATATTTGGAGGAGTGCTAGTGCCTGCGGTGGCATAGGAGAGATTTTCTTTTCCGGCCAATTGCTGTAATTCAGGCAATGAATTCGCGTTGACTTTTTCGTTTACGAAAATTCCCATTGGCAGTGTGCTGGCGATGGATATTGGAGCAAAATCCTTTTCAGGGCTGTAACCTGCAGAAGGCCCATTCCAGGCTGCATTCACTAAAAATGCCGGAGAGGTGACCAAGAATGTATAGCCGTCTGGCGACGCACTGGCAACGGCTTGGACTCCAATGCTTGCACCGGCCCCAGCTTTATTTTCAACGTAGACGGATTGCTTAAGTATGTCAGACAATTTCTGCGCGAGGATTCGAGCGGTTACATCGGTTGACCCGCCAGGGGCAAATGGAACAACCAGTCGAATCGGTTTTGTTGGGTAGGCGGTTGTTTGTGCAAAGCTCGGCATACTGAGAGCGATTAAAAATCCGACTATTATTTTTGTACTCAAATAGATCATTCTATTGGGGTGCATAGTTGTCTCCATCTTTTATTTTTTGATACTAAATGATTTTAGGCATAGAATAATTAAAAATTAATTACTGACCTGCATCGGTAATACAAATCATCAGGAGACAATTTGTTTGTGATCCATTCCCAGAGCGCTTGGGAGCATTCTTTACGCGGGGTAATCCCAGCCGATTTTTTTTGGCATGGAAATCATTAGGCCCGCGAATGTCAATCAAGTTGCTTTGTGCGCGCAGGAGGATGTTGAAAGGAGCAGGTGCAATATTGGCAAATTTATTATTGCCTGTTGTAAAGCCTATCAGGGCCCAAAGTATTTATCCGAATAAATCCATCCGAATTGTTGTTCCGTTTGCCCCCGGGGGCACTCTCGATGTGCCGATGAGATCCTTAAGTCAAGCCTTATCGGCGATTCTTGGGCAGACCGTGTTTATCGAAAATCGCCCGGGGGCTAATGGTGTGATTGGGACTGAGTATGTAGCCAAATCCATTCCGGATGGGTATACGTTGTTGGCTACATCCGCATCGTTTGTTTTAAATCCCAGTATTTACAAGGGATTAAAATACGATGTGATTCGAGATTTCACGCCCATTTCTGGCTTAATGAAGGGAGTTGGTTTTGTTGTGATTGTGAATCCTTCAGTTACGGCGAACACGTTGCAAGAATTAATTACGCTTGGGAAAAAATCAACATCGGTTTTAACCTACAGTTCCCCGGGTATTGGAAATACGATTCATATTGCTAGCGAACTGTTCAACCAAAAAGCGGGCACCAATTTTTTGCATGTTCCGTATAAAGGTAGCGCCCCCGCTCTGAATGCCATTGTTTCGGGAGAAGTGCAGATCGGCATTATGCCGCCTGGAACGGTTATGCCATTTATTCGCGGCGGTCAATTGAGGGCATTAGCTTTTACTGGCGCAAAGCGGTTTACTGATCTGCCTGATATCCCGACCATGGCTGAGGCCGGTGTAAATGATTTTGTATTTGAAGGAACATGGCAAGGACTATTTGGACCAAATGCTTTGCCTCCATCGGTAGTGGATCGACTATATGGGGCAATCACAGTCGCGTACCAACAACCGATTTTTCGTCAAACCTTATTGAATTCTGTTCCTGGCTATGTTCCGGATGGCAGTTCACCACTGCAATTTTCAAAACAAGTTAGAGACGATTTGCAGCGGTATGGCGAGATTTTGAAAAAAATTAATATTCAACCAACATAATCGATTTATTTTTAGTGGAGATGGTATGGCAAAAAAGATGACGGGTGCTCGGTATTTTGCAAGGTTGCTAGAGGCTTATGGAGTCACCCATGTTTTTTTTATGGATGCTGTGTTGCGTCGTGCACTGGCGGAGATTGAGGATACGAAAATCGTGCGCGTACTTGGACACTCTGAAAAAGGGGTGGGTTATATGGCCGATGGTTATGCGCGCATTTCCGGTCGTCCTGGGGTGTGCATGGCCCAATCCGTGGGCGCCGCCAATTTGGCAGCAGCAATGCAAGATCCCTATTTGGGTCATTCACCCGTGATAGCGTTAACTGGTAGGCATGTAGCCGCAATGCAATATCGAAACTCGTATCAAGAGGTTGATCATGCCCCATTGTTTACTCCAGTAACTAAATTTCATGCCCAAATGGAAGTGGTTGAGCAGATGCCGCATTTGATTCGTCAAGCCTTTCGTGAGGCAACCACAACCACCCCTAGACCGGTTCATTTGGATGTTGCTGGTTATACAGGGGATGCATTGACACCTCTAGAGGTGGATGTTGAGATTGCAGTGGATGGGGTGCATACAACGTTCCCGGCTTTTAGGCCCGGTCCAGATATGGCGGCAATTGGACGTGCTGTTAAAGCAATTCAGGCTAGCCAAAGACCCGTTCTCATTGCCGATCGGGGGGTTGTCATTTCGGGTGCAAGAGTCGCATTGCGAGCATTAGGCGAAAAGATCCAGGCGCCAATTGTTGCAACACTAGATGCAAAGTCAACGATTTTAGAAACCGATAACTTATTTAGGGGGATGGTCGGCTTATACGGAAGAAGTTGCACCAATCATATCGTTGATGAAGCCGACCTAATTATCTATGCCGGGAGTAATACTAGTGACCACACGACGGCAAACTGGAATTTACCAAGAGCGGGTATTCCGATAATTCAAATTGATTTAGATCCTGTTGAGATTGGGCGTAATTACGCCGGAACAATTGGCATTCAAAGCGATGTTCGTGCAGGACTGGAGGCGCTGACTGCCAACGCACCGCCATGCAGGCATGATGCATGGCTGAAATATACCCAGTCTTTGGTGGATGTTTGGAGAGGTGAAGTCAAGGAGGAAGCCATAAGGTCTGAGTTGCCCATGCGACCACAACGTTTATGCAAAGAATTGACCAACGTGCTGCCAGAGGATGCCATCTTGGTTGCGGATACGGGGTACTCTGCGCTTTGGACGGGCAATCTGGTGGATATGCTATATCCAGGACAGACGTATATGCGCGCAGCCGGGTCTTTGGGTTGGTCTTTTCCGGCCTCAATTGGAGCAAAAGCGGCAGCACCAAATCGGACCGTGGTTTGCTTTACCGGGGATGGCGGTTTTTCATACCACTTACCGGAATTGGAAACCGCCCGCCGTTTGGGGCTTAACGTCATTGTGGTCGTTAACAACAACCAGTGCTTGTCGCAGGGTGTGAAGAATTTGAATATTGCTTATGGAGATCGACCTGAGGGACGCAAATCCGAATGCTATGTGTACGAAAAAACGGATTTTGCAAAGATTGCGCAGTCGTTTAATTGCTTTGGGGTGACCGTAGAAAAACCCGAGGATTTCAAAACAGCCTTTGAGTCGGCTTTATCCAGCAATCTGCCCGCCGTCATCGACGTCAAAACGGAATTTGCTTATCAGGCCAAAATGGCATGGGTGCCGGTATGAGCCATTTAAATTTATCCATTCGCTTTCCTCCAATTCCTCCAGATGCAATGACGGCGGAGCAAAAAGCTGCTGCCAATGAGTTAATTTCAGGTCCTCGCGGGGGTGTCCGTGGCCCATTTAATGCCTTATTGCGTAATCCAGCGTTAGCCGATCGTGTGCGTCAATTGGGCGATAGCGTTCGTTTTGAGAGTTCCCTCCCCCCTGCATTAAGGGAGTGGGCAATCTTGATAACGGCTCGCTTTTGGTCTGCCGGATACGAATGGCATGCCCACAGCAAGCTGGCAATTGAGCTTGGAATCCAGAATGAAAAAATTGAGGCTATTGGGATGGGATTAATGCCGACTGGCTTAAGTCCAGATGAAATGCTGGTGTACCAATTTTGTAGCGAGATTTTGAATGAAAAGGATGTATCGGATATCACGTACGCTGCGACGATACAGCGTTTTGGGGAATTAACCGCCTTGGATATTTTGGTAACGGTAGGTTATTTTGGATTCGTATCGGTGATTTTGAATGCCATCCGCCACCCCGTTCCCGAAGGTGGGGTTAGCCTGCCGGATCTCTAACCGCCGGTTAACGATGCAGCAATCGATTTTTTAAATGGCGTAAGGCGCTGTCCTGCATGCAATAGGAGTTTGCGGAGAAGTTTTGCAGGGGGCGATTCATTGGTATAAATTTCCGTAATAAGGCGCGTTGCCAAGAAAAGGGGGCGCGTTTTGAGGCGATGGTTTCTTTCGTAGCGATTCAAGATCGATGGGTCTGCAATATCCCTGCCGTCGGTTTTGGCGCGAATGATTTCCTGGGATAGAGCTTCAACACTCAATAATCCAAAATTAAACCCATGGGCCGTTACTGGGTGCATGCCAACGGCAGCATCGCCTATGGCTGCAAAGCGGGTTGCGCTAAGGCGTTTGGGAAATACCGAGACAAGAGGGTATGAATGCACTGAACTGACCAATTGCATTTCCCCCAAGCGGTGTTTAAATCGTTTGACCACGTTCTGTGAAAATGCCTCGGGCGCAAGCTGTACAAGATCATTTGCTTCGTGGCTGGCAACCGTGATGACAACAGAAGAACGGTATTGACCGGTTTTTGGATCGGGGTTCATGGGTAAGAGGGCTAGTGTCTGGCCATAGTCAAACCATTCCCAGGCGACATGGTCGTGTGGCTTTTCATGAGTCATGCAACTCACCAGCATGTTTCTTCCAAAGTCATGCATGTCTGCTGGTATGCCCATCATGCGGCGGGTGGTTGAGAACCTGTTGTCAGCAGCCACAATTAATCTGGATTGCAGATTTTTTCCACTGCTAAGCTTTACCTGAGCAGAGCGGGAGGTTGTTTCAACTTGAATCACTTTATCGCTGGCTATAAACGTAATGTCTTGGTTTGCGGCATTGGCTAATTGAACCGCATCATAGGCCGCTTTGCGAATCAGGTGGTTTGATATTAACCACCCCAATTCGGCGTGTTTGCTAAGTTGGTGGCCAATCAGTAATTCGAATTTAGAGGATCCATTCAGAATTTTGGCGTCTTTTAATGGGGAAATAGCATGGGGGTCTATTAAGGACCACAATTCGAGGGTTTTCATGGCATTTGCGGAATTCTGTGTCAGCGCAATTTCCCTCCCATCAAATTTGGGGTCGGCTATCTCTTCCAAAGATTGTTGCTCAATCAAGGCAATTTTTAGTCCTTGGCCGCTAAGCGCTTTTGCAAAGCAAAGGCCCGAGGGGCCTGCACCGACAATAACAATGTCAAAATCCATGGTGAATAGTCTTTAGATCGAGGTTGAACTTCGCTCAGTATAGGTATTCGTGATCCCATAGCAGTTTTGTGGAGAAAATAATTTTGCGAGTTATTTGATATGGATCAATGGTTGGCGATCCTGTAATATCGTTTCCATGAATTTTCACGGTCGCCCTGCCTACCCGATTGGCTTTTTTGCTACGATAACCATTGTCATCATTGCGGTCAGCACGACGTTTTTGCTCTGGGATTTGCGTGTCCGGGAGCTAAGCCATACTCGGCTGGCGGCAATCGGCATAACCAAGATCTTCGTAGAGCAAACCGAGCGAAGTTTTGAAAGCGCTGACTTGGTGTTAAGGGGGGTGCAAGATCGCCTTCAGTCTTCGTTTGGGAATCAATTTTCCCTGGATAGCTTGCAGGTCCACTTGATGTTGGGAACCCGGGTGTTGGGTATGAGGCAAATGGACGCGCTCTATTTGGTCGATGCAAATGGCTACATTGTGAATTCATCGATTGAGTTGCCTCCTCAAAAAATCCATGTTGCCAATCGCGAATACTATAAAACGTTCTTGGGTAAACAAGATCTTGGCTTATTTATTGGCATCCCAACAAGGAACTCGACTACAAAAGAGTGGACTTTAAATATTGCTAGAAAAATCACCGATCCCGATGGCCATTTTCGTGGTGTGATTGTTGGGGCAATCGATATCGCCCATTTTGAGGATATTTACAAATTACTTAAGCTGGACTACCCAAGACCGGTCTCGCTGTATCGGATCGATGGCACACTCATCGCCAGTTTCCCCCACCGGGAGAACATGATCGGGGAAAAACCTCCAGAGTTAAGGTCCAATGAATTAATGTTGAGCTCCTCTGAAATTGTGTTTGCCAAGCATGCCAAAGGGGTGGGCGGTCAAGAAGAGTTCACATTGGGCCGCGTTCCGAAGTTTCCGTTGATTGTTAGCGTGGTCAACGATGAGGATGAGGCTTTGGCTTCTTGGCGTGAAACCGCCGTCCCAATTGTTTTTGGTTCGATTTTGATGAGCATCTTTATCATCATCGCCGCTGGATTGTTGATTCGCGAAGCGATGCGTCAGCAAAAGCTGGCCGATGCTTTGGGGGCTGCCCACAATCGATACCAGCATACGATTGAATCGGTTATGGATGCCATCATCGCTGTTGACGAATCGCATAATATTATTTTATTTAATCCATCGGCAGAACGAATGTTTGGCCTTGAATCGGAGGATATACTCGGCAAGCCTTTGTTGAGTTTATTGCCGCAACGATTTCGGGATGCGCATAATGGCCATGTTCAATCGTTTACGCATTCCAATGTGAACTCAAGGACGATGGGTGGGCCACAACTTGGAATTGTTGGTGTTCGCTCAGACGGCACCGAATTCCCAATCGAGTCAACAATTTCTCAAGTCGTCATCGATGGCAAGCGACAACTAACCGCGGTATTGCGCGATGTGACTGAACGGCGTCGTGCCGAGAACGAATTACGGGAAATGAATCACCAGTTGCGCGGGTTATCGGCAGCACTTGAAGACATCCGCGAGCAGGAGCGCGCCCGGATTGCCCGTGAGTTGCATGACGATCTTGGTCAGCAGTTAACGGGCCTGAAGCTGGAGCTTTCGTGGCTGGGCAATCGCATTAAAGATGGACGGATGCCACCCAACGAAAGGATTGAGGAAATGCGTCAGCAGTTGGATGCTGCGATTGCATCTGTGCGTCGCATCTCCACCGAGCTGCGCCCCATCATCTTGGATGATCTGGGTTTTGAGGAGGCCGTTAATTGGCTTATCAAGGAGTTCATTAAGCGAACTGGAATTCATGTAGTTGCCTCCTTAGAGGCTGGCGAGTATGTAAAAAATACCGATCTTGCGACGGCGATGTTTCGAATCGTGCAAGAGTCTTTGACCAACATTGCCCGGTACGCACAAGCAAATCGGGTGGACGTATTGCTCACCATGTCTGAGCGCGTTCTGATATTGACGATTACGGATGATGGAATTGGCATGGATGGCGAACTCAATGTGGGCGGTTTTGGCTTGGTGAGCATGAGGGAACGCGCAAGGGCTTTGGGGGGTCATTTTAGTATTGTTAGCGGTAACCCAAATGGGGTTACCATTCGGGTTGAATTTCCCCTTAATTTACCCATCTTCACAGAGACTGCCGTATGAAACATGAAGTGCTGGTTGCAGACGATCATGCAATTATTCGCGATGGCTTACGAAAAATTCTAGAGGATACCGAGGATTTGGTGGTAGCAGGCGAGGCTGGCAATGGAAATGCGGCATTGGATAAGGTTCGGGAGCGGGACTGGAGTTTGGTGGTGTTGGATTTATCCATGCCAGGCAGAAGCGGCATCGAATTAATCAAGCTAATGAAGGCAGAGCGCTCCAAGTTGCCAATTTTGATCTTCAGCATGCATCCGGAAGAGCAATATGCCGTTAGGGCAATACGTGCTGGTGCTTCTGGGTACTTATCCAAAGAGGAAAATAGCGACCTATTTTTGCCTGCGATTCGACGGGTAGTGGCCGGGGGTATGTTTATAAGTCCCAAGGTTGCGGAATTGCTGGCTGCCGATGTATCCCCGGGCTCCCACACGCAGTTGCATTCAACTCTATCTAATCGGGAATACGAGGTGCTGATTCGAATTGTCAAGGGCATTAGCTTGACCGACATTGCCGACGAGTTTTCACTGAGCATAAAGACGATTAGTACCCACAAAACCCATATACTGGCTAAGCTGGGGCTATCCAGTCAGGCCGACTTGGTGCGATACGCCATTGAGCATAAGCTCCTGGATTTGACCAAGTAATCGGAATCTTTCGGGTTTTATAGGAATATTCCTATGCTTATTTACCTGATCCCTCCTATATCTATAAAGTGCGCCAAAAAATAGAATTCACCCTAAGTAATTAGACTTTTGGTCTTTTCCATGAGGATAAGACAGCAAAAATAGGGAGAATTAGATGAAGCAAACTCAAAGAATCGTACGTGCAGCCTTATCCACCGTAGTTATCGGAACTGCATCCTTGGTATTTGCCAATTTTGCCCAAGCGGCAGTTGATGCCGATGCTGCCAAAGCCCTGGCAAAACAAAATAATTGCTTTAAATGCCACGCTATCGATAAGGACAAAGATGGTCCTTCCTATCATGGCATTGCAGAGAAATACAAAGGCAAGGCAAATGCCGAAGCCAAGTTGATTAACCACATCACCTCTGGCGAGAAAGCCAAATTTCCTGATGGACACGAGGAAGAACACAAAATTGTGAAAACTTCCCCACCAAAAGACATGGATCAAATCAAAAATCTGATTGATTGGATCTTGGCTCAGTAATTATTCAGTAAAAAAGTAAATAAACGCGAAATCGTTGGGACGAGGAAAGCAAATGAAAATCTTCAAAAAACTACTAGTTATCAGTGCGGTATTGGGTGCCATGGGTATGGCACCCGTTGCCTTTGCTCAGGCCAATTTGCCTGATCTTGGGCAGTCAAAAGCCGATATTGCAAAAAACGCGTTTAAAGAAGACGCCGTTTGCACCAAGTGCCACGATGAAAGCGAGAACGCCCCCGTTCTCTCGATCTACCAAACCAAGCATGGCGTAAAAGGGGATGCCCGTACGCCAACGTGTACGTCTTGCCACGGCCAAAGCACTTCCCACTTGGGTGGTGATAAAGGCAAAGGTCGCCCAGCCCCGGATTTTGTATTCAAGAAGGGTGTTTACGACAAGAGTGCCAGTGCCGATCGTATGGATAAGTGCCAAACCTGCCATAAAGGGGCTGCACGGACGAACTGGAACGGATCGCAGCATCAGGTTAATGATGTGGCCTGTAACGATTGCCACGTAGTGCATAACCCGGTTGATAAGGTTCGTGTCAAAAAGACGCAAACCCAAGTTTGCTATACCTGCCACAAGGAACAGCGCGCAGACAGCTACAAGACTTCGACCCACCCCATTGAA
Organism: uncultured beta proteobacterium; assembly: GCA_903826775.1. GTDB lineage: Bacteria > Pseudomonadota > Gammaproteobacteria > Burkholderiales > Burkholderiaceae > Polynucleobacter. The sequence continues at coordinate 28,006 of CAIKFU010000097.1, forward strand.
GTTGGTAAGGTCGTTTGTTCCGATTGCCACAATCCGCATGGTTCAACTGGCCCAGTTATGCTTAAGAAGAATACGTTGAATGAAACCTGCTTCTTGTGCCATGCTGAAAAACGTGGACCCATGTTATTTGAACACCAACCTGTTGTGGAGAGTTGCGCCAATTGCCACACCCCACATGGTTCTAACATTACCCCGTTGCTAAAGGATCGCCCACCATATTTGTGCCAGGATTGCCATGACGGTATGAGTCATCCAAGAGCTCCGTTTGGTCCCGCTGCAGCTGGCCGACAAGTGACTCCAGGCGTTGCAAGTCCAAGTCCAAATGCGACAGGTAGGGCTTGCTTGAACTGCCACACCATGGTCCATGGATCCAATAGCCCAGCTGGCGGATATTTACAACGCTAATGAACATAGATAGATACTGATAGAGGCCCGTTATGAGAAACGAACGTAAATTTAATTTAAGGGTAAGTGCCATTTCACTCGCTGTCGCTAGTATGTTCATGGCCAGCGCTGCAATGGCGGATCAAGAAGAGGCTAAGGCGCTAACGCAACCGAAGAGCTCGGTGGTGGTGGAGGCTATTAGTGTCGATCAGTCCTCGGCAAAATTTGGGGAATACAACGGACTGAATCGCTCAGGCGGTTACGTGAACGGTGGGTTTGTCGTTAGACAGGGCGGTGCCTACAGTAACAATGAACAAGGCGATACATCGCGTTGGAGTGTATACGGCGATAACTTGGGCTTAACAACACGTTCTGCAGGGGCAGGTTACAGCGATCAAGGAAGCTGGAATTTAAACCTGAATTACGACGAACTGCAGCACAACATCTCCAATAGCTATCAAACCCCCTATCAGGGAACGATGGGTGGCAACTCGTTTAGCTTGCCCAGTAGTTTTGGGATTGTGAATACATCACAGACTAATGGTGGAACCGCTGCCTCAGCTACGACAGCCAATCCAACAGTTCGAACTGGTGCACAGAATTTGACCGCTACCCAGTTGAACTCTTTTGGCAACATGAATATATCGTCTACGCGCAACAACACGACTTTAAGTGGTGGTGCTGTTATCGATAATAATTCCGGGATCACGTTTGAATACAACAATCTGATTCAAACGGGCGCCAAATTGCAAGCCGTGCCAGGAGCTGGTTTGGGAGCAAAAGGTGTTGCAGTGGGCGAATCGCCAACGATTCTGCCAATGCCAACCAATTTCCAGACCGACACCTTTAATGTGGCTTATAACTGGAAATCGGAAGCGGCGCACTTTACAGCATCGTATTTTGGATCCTATTTTCAGGATAACAACAACAGCATTAATTTCCAACCCTGGGCAGCCAGCGTAGGGGTAACCGGCTCGGCAAACAACATGGCTATGCAGCAAATCAGCACTGCCCCAAGCAATCTGCTGAACCAACTCAATATTGGCGGCGGTTACGACTTTACGAGTAAAACCAAGTTGACGGGTAATGCTTCAGTGAGTAGAAATACCCAAAACGCCTCCTTTGCCTACGATCCGTACATGATGATTTCCCCAAGTGCTGGCGGTCTTCCCATGAGCAATGGCTCCATGAACGGTTTGGTCAATACTACCCATATTGATGCCAAGGTAACCGATCAATCGGTAAAGAATTTGACGTTGACTGCCGCCTACAGATTTGATGAGCGCGACAACTTGAGCCAATCGAACGTCTATTCATTTAGCAGCGTGGGAAGTGCAGGCACGACGGCAACAAACGTGCATCCCGCCTTCTATCCTAATGCACCGCTAAGCTATAAACAACAACAGATTTTGCTCGGCGGCGATTACAAGCTTACTCGTGATCAGAAAGTTAGCTTGAATTACGTGAATAACGCGATGCAAAGGTGGTGTAGTCAGTATGGCGTATCTGGTACGAATTCATTAAGTGCGAACCAATTCCCAGGGGGTACGAATTGTGTTGTGGCAACCAATAATAATGAAAATAAATTGGATGCCTTGTATAAGATTAAGGCCACCGAAGGCTTGAACTTTAAGGCCGGACTTGGTTATGCCAAACGCAATGCAACCTTGGATCCTAATGCGGTGACCAGTTATGCAACTGCGAATCCGAACATCAATCCAGCGAATAAAACCCTTGTTCCAGGTTTAAATGGGCAGGACTATTACGGTTTTGTGCCTTTCTTTGAAGCGGCACGCAACCAATTTGTCGCCAAAGGAACGGCCAATTGGGACGTAAACGAGAAACTGTCTTTCGCTTTGGGCGGTAAATATACCAGCGACCAATACCCAAATTCCACATACGGAATGCAAAATGGCAATTCGTGGAGTTTGAATTTGGACGGCACCTATGCCTATAGCGAATCCGGGTCGTTGACAGCCTTTGCTACTCAGCAAAATATGCAGCGGAACTTGTCCAACTTTTCTGGAAATCAAAGCACAACGGCGTTTAACACTTCACCCGGTTCTGGCACTTGGACGAATAATTTGACCTCCAACGCTACGACGTTTGGTGTGGGGGTTAAACAGGGTGATTTGATGGGTGGAAAAGTCACCTTGTTCGGAGACCTGCTTTATTCCATGGCCAGCACTTGGTATGCAACGAACGTGAATTACGTACCTAGTGCCACTACGCTTTGCAATTCCCCTAACGTCATGACTTGCGGAATTTTGCCTGCGATTCAAAACAATATGGGAGCAATCAAGTTGGGTGGAAACTACCAGATTGACAAGAATCAGAGGGTAGGCCTGATGTATTGGTACCAACATTTGTATACCAACGATTATTACTACAATGGCCTGCAATATCCTAATAGCCCAACAGCCACATTGCCGACCAATCAAAGTAATCCTGGCTACAGCGTCAATGTGTTCTCCGTCAACTACACGTACACGTTTAATTGATGAGTTTAAATGGTCTTATTACTAGAAAGCGATAGCAATGGAAAATAAACAACCGGGGGCATTGAAGCGTTTTTGGGCTTTTGTCAAAAAGCCCAGCGCCAAATATTCCATCCTAGCGATATTTTCCGTTTCCTTTATTGGAGGCATCCTGTTTTGGGGGGCCTTTAATACCGGCTTGGAAATGACGAACACCTTGGAGTTTTGCGTAACGTGTCATGAAATGCGCGACAACGTTTACCAGGAATACAAGGAAACGATTCACTATAGCAATCGCAGTGGTGTTCGCGCCGTTTGTTCCGATTGCCATGTACCAAAAGACTGGGTCCATAAGATGATCCGCAAGTCGAAGGCCAGCATGGAGGTTTGGGGGAAATTGACGGGTTCAATTGATACCAAAGAGAAATTTGAGGCTAAGCGCATGGAGTTGGCTGGTCACGAGTGGCAGCGCATGAAAGACAATAACTCGCGTGAATGCCGCAATTGCCACAATTTTGATGCGATGAGTCCTGAATTGCAGAAACAGACGCCCTACAAGAAGCATATGAAGGCGAAAGAAGACGGTAAAACCTGTATTGATTGCCACAAGGGAATTGCGCACCAATTGCCGAAAGAGTACGAAGAGTCGGACGATTAATCTCTGTTTGACAGTCTGTTAAGGCTCTTGGACAATGGCTGGGGTTATACCCCAGCCATTTTCCTTTCATGACAGCCAATATCCCTTCTTTCCTTAAGCCCACAGACAAGACTTTCATGCTTAGCGCTCGGGGGTTGAGTTGCGTTCGGGGTGAGCGTACGCTTTTTACTGGGCTTGATTTGGAAATTCGCCAAGGTGAATGGTTGCATGTCCGTGGTGAGAATGGAGTCGGTAAAACCAGCCTTCTTAGATTGCTTACCGGACTCACAAAACCCGCTGCAGGAGACATTTTCTGGTGTAACCAATCCATTCGCTCCAATAGCGAAGGTTATCGCAAGAACCTCCTCTTTTTGGGTCACCGAGATTCGGTTAAGGAGGATTTGACCGCGTTGGAAAATTTGGAAATTGCCGCAGCGTTGGACGGTTCCCGGTTATCTGCAGAAGAGGGGTTGCCGGCTTTATATCGCTTTGGCTTAAAGGGCAGGGAGGATTTGCCAGTCAGCTGCTTATCGGCAGGCCAAAAAAGACGGGTATTGCTAGCAAGACTGGTAACGCGTAAAGCCAAATTGTGGATCTTGGACGAGCCCTTTAACGCATTGGACGTAAAAGCGGTTCAAATGCTATCGGATTTGATGAGCAGCCATGTTCAGGATGGCGGCATGGTCATCATGACCAGTCATCAGGAAATTCCCATGCTCAATGGTAGGGTGGTTCAACTGTGAGCGCATTGCTAGCCGTTATCCATCGCGATTTGTTGTTGGTGTTTCGTCGCAAAAGCGAGGTATTGACGGCTTTATTTTTTTTCGTAATCGTAACGAGCCTATTTCCGCTTGGTATTGGTGCGGACACGGTCTTATTGCGTAAAATTGCCCCTGGGGTGATTTGGGTGGCGGCGTTGTTATCGACCATGCTCGGTTTGCAGCGCATGTTTACGACCGACTATGCGGATGGCACTCTTGAGCAGATGGCTTTATCCCCAACACCATTGGTGGTTTTGGTGGGGGGTAAAATTGCGGCACACTGGCTCGTATCCGGATTTCCTCTGGTTTTACTGGCACCGGTGATGGGGATTCAATTTGATCTTGATGCAGGCACTTTGGGAGTCTTTATGTTGGCGTTACTAATTGGCACGCCAATTCTGTCATTGGTCGGCGCAATTGGAGCAGCACTGACGCTTGGGGTTCGAGGCGGTGGCGTTCTATTAAGCTTGTTGGTATTGCCGTTGTATGTGCCCGTTTTGATTTTCGGTGCAGGTGCCGTCTATGCCAATAGCGTTGGATTGGATGTGGGAGGGCATTTTTCTTTATTGGCCGCATTGTTGGTTTTGGCAGTGTTTTTTGCTCCTTGGGCAACAACGGCCGCCGTCAGGATTGCAATCGAATGAGTGATGCAGCAAATAATTTCGCAAACAATCAAGTTGTTCATTGGTTTAGATTTTCTAGTCCTTCAACTTTTTATCCACTTGCCGGAAAACTGATTCCCATTTTTTGGGCGCTATCAATTCTGTTTGGGTTGGCGGGACTATGGATCAGTTTTTTTGTGGCTCCGGTTGATGCGGTTCAAGGTGAAGGCTATCGAATCATCTTTGTGCACGTGCCCGCTTCTTGGATGTCGATGTTTATTTATATTGTGATGGCGATGTGGGCAGGATTGGGTCTGGTGTTTAATACCAGGTTGTCCGCAATGATGGCCCAAGCATTGGCCCCTACCGGTGCGTTAATGGCTTTCCTGTCTCTGTGGACGGGTGCCTTTTGGGGTAAGCCGATGTGGGGGGCATGGTGGGTTTGGGATGCGCGCTTAACCTCCGAATTAATTTTGCTGTTTTTGTATCTGGGGTTTATCGCATTGCAAGCGTCCATAGACGATCCGCGTCGCGCCGATAAGGCGGGAGCAATATTGGCTTTGGTTGGCGTAGTTAATGTGCCGATTATTTATTTCTCCGTAAAGTGGTGGAACACATTGCATCAAGGGGCATCGGTTTCAATCAACAAAGCTCCTGCCATGGCGCATACCATGCTGTGGGGCATGTTGTTGGTGGCGCTTTGCTTTTGGATGTATGCGATTGCCATTGCGCTCATGCGAGTGCGAGCCATCATCTTGGAACGCGAATCGCATACGGATTGGGTAAGGCAGCTTGACGAGGTAAAACAATAATGTGGAATTCACCCGCAGCGTTTTTCGCCATGGGCGGTTATGGGCTCTACGTGTGGAGCAGTTTTGGAGTATGCGCATTGGTATTTATTTTTGAACCGATGCAGATTCGAAAGCGCCACAAGTTGATTGTGATGCGGTTAAAACGCGAGATTCGTGCTGAAAAATTTGACAAAGAGGAATTGAATTGAAGCCTAGACATAAACGTGCCCTAATCATTATCGGGGCCTTGGCCGCAATTGGGATTGCCGCTCTATTCATTCTGAATGCCCTTAATAGCAATATTGCGTTGTATGTCACCCCTAGCGAGGTTGCAAGTGGAAAATCGCCTAAAGGCCAAGCGTTTCGTATTGGGGGACTGGTTAAAGACGGCTCTTTAAAGCGAGACGAGTTGGTTGTTCATTTTGTGATTACGGATTTGGTAAAAGACATACCGGTGTCGTACAAGGGGATTCTTCCCGACTTGTTTAAAGAGGGGAAGGGCGCAGTAGTGCAAGGACGTCTTGAGCCCGATGGGCAATTCGTTGCCAGCGAGGTGCTGGCAAAGCACGATGAAAATTACATGCCGCCCGAGGCCAAGCAAGCTCTTGAGCAGGCTCAGAAAAATGGAGCGAAGCCATGATTCCAGAATTTGGTCATATAGCGCTGATTCTGGCGCTGTGCGTTTCCATTGTGCAAGGCGTTTTGCCGTTGCTTGGCGCGCATCTAGGGCGCCGCGAATGGCTCATATTGGCGAGACCGGCAGCGCAAGTTTCTTTCCTGTTGCTGAGTATTTCATTCGCCGTGTTGGCATGGAGTTTTTATACCAATGACTTTTCAGTCTTGTATGTTGCCGAACATTCCAATGCTCAGCTGCCCGTTGTATACCGAATCGGTGCGGTTTGGGGTGGGCATGAAGGGTCGTTGCTGCTGTGGATCTTTTTGTTGACGGGGTGGGCGTTTGCGGTTGCTCAACTTTCAAAAACACTGGATGAATTTATGGTGGCACGGGTTGTTGGTGTGTTAGGGTTGGTGGCGACTGGACTGCTGTTGTTTGTTCTGGCGACATCAAACCCCTTTGAGCGATTATTTCCTGCTGCGCAAGATGGTCGATCGCTCAATCCGTTATTGCAAGATCCAGGATTGGTTTTTCATCCACCCATGCTGTATATGGGCTACGTAGGATTTTCTGTTGCCTTTGCCTTTGCCATTGCATCGCTGTTGTCCGGAAAATTGGATGCCGCTTGGGCGCGGTGGTCGCGCCCTTGGACAACGACGGCATGGATTTTCCTGACTCTTGGAATTGCATTGGGTTCTTGGTGGGCATACTATGAATTGGGTTGGGGTGGCTGGTGGTTTTGGGATCCGGTTGAAAATGCGTCGTTTATGCCGTGGTTGATCGGCACCGCGTTGTTGCATTCGTTGGCCGTGACGGAAAAGCGCGGGGGTTTTAAAAATTGGACGGTGTTGTTGGCAATCATTGCGTTTTCAATGTCGCTCCTGGGAACTTTCCTGGTACGTTCCGGCGTACTCACCTCAGTGCATGCTTTTGCAACGGATCCTCGTCGCGGCATTTTCATTCTGATACTCCTGTCTTTGGTGGTTGGCTCCTCTTTATTTCTATACGCTTTGCGCGCTCCCAAAAGTGCATTGGGGGGCGCGTTTTCATTGATGTCGCGCGAGACATTGATATTGCTAGGGAACGTGTTTTTAGTGGTCGCGGCCGGTTCGGTTCTTTTGGGAACCATTTATCCGTTGCTAATCGATGCCCTAAATTTAGGAAAGATTTCGGTCGGCCCCCCATACTTCAATAGCGTTTTTGTGCCGATCATGGTTCCGGTGCTGTGTTTGTTGGCTATTGGCCCCTGGGCGAATTGGAAGTCGACAAATCTGCAAACTTTGGTAAAGCACCTCTGGATCGCTGCGGTAGTAGCGTTTGTTGCAGCGATTTTAATTCCCAGAATCATGGGCGATTTTTCATTGCTGATTTCTTTGGGTTTCCTATTGTCGTTTTGGATTATTACCTCGAGTGTTTTGCAAATCATTCGTCAGGCAAAGTCAGGAAAACCCACTCGATCATTTATTGGTATGCAGTTTGGTCATATCGGCATGGCCGTTTTTGTGATTGGGGTGACCATGGTTGGGGGATATCAGGAGGAAAAAGACGTTCGCATGGCACCTGGTGATACCGTGAATGTTGGCGGATACCAGATTAAATTAATGAATGTTCGGCTTGCACCAGGACCAAACTATGAGGCGATGCGCGGTGCCTTTGAATTGAGCCGGCATGGAAATCTCGAGACAATTTTGTATCCAGAAAAACGCAACTATTTTTCTTCAACAATGCCGATGACTGAAGCCGCAATCGATGCGGGATTTACCCGGGATGTTTACGTATCGCTTGGAGAGCCGTTGGAGGGGAATGCTTGGGCTGTACGCGTTTACTACAAACCGTTTGTCGATTGGATTTGGGGCGGTTGCCTCTTGATGGCTCTTGGGGGGTTATTCGCTGTTTTCGATAAGCGGTATCGCTTGAGACTTAAAAAATAATTTGCTAAAGAAGAATTGAATTGAAATGAAAGCAAAATTTATCATTCCGTTGTTGCTGTTTGTGGTGCTTGTGGGATTTTTGGCGGTCGGTCTAAATCGAGATCCTCGAGAAGTGCCTTCCCCGCTGATTAATAAGCTTGCCCCGGCGTTTAATGTTCCTCAGCTTGCCGATCAAGGCAAGTCGTTTTCTCCAGAAAGCATGAAGGGGCAAGTTTGGATTTTAAATGTCTGGGCTTCTTGGTGCGTGGCTTGCCGCGAAGAGCATCCGGTTTTGGTGGAATTGGGTAGATCGCAAATTGCCCCATTGATCGGGCTCGATTACAAGGACCGCCGAGAGGATGCAATGATGATGTTGGCAAGACAGGGAAATCCATACGTTTTGTCGGCATTTGACGGGGACGGTCGCGTGGGAATTAATTATGGAGTTTATGGCGTTCCAGAAACCTATGTCATGGATAAGGCCGGAGTAATCCGCTTTAAGCAAATAGGCCCGATAACAACTGACGTGTTGGAAAAAACCATCTACCCACTGATCAATGAATTGAAAAAGAGCTAAGAAATCGTGAAACGCATACTAACCTGTCTTCTCTTTTTATTGTTTTCAAATATTTTGCTTGCGAATGAAGCCGTTCCATTGGCCGAGGATCCGGTGCTTGAGCAACGCTTGATTACCATTTCGGAAGAGATGCGCTGCTTGGTTTGCCAAAACGAGTCGTTGGCTGGATCACGCTCCGATTTGGCGCAAGATCTGCGCAGGGAAATTCGAGGCTTAATCAAAGAGGGTAAATCGGATGCTGAGATCAGGACGTTCATGGTCGAGCGCTATGGGGATTTTGTTTTATACCGTCCACCAGTTAAGCCGATTACGTGGCTACTTTGGCTTGGGCCTTTTGCTTTAATGATTGCGGGTATTGCGGCATTGCTGGTTTATTTGCGTAAACGGAATAGTCAAATTACCGGCAATTTGTTGTCCGAAGAAGAAAACAAGCGCATTGATGCGCTATTGCGGGATAGTGCAAATGATTAATTTTTTAATTGCCTCAGTTGTATTGTTGGTGTTGGTTTTGGTTTTACTCTTTCGCCCTTTCTATTGGAGGTCAAAAGTTCAGCACGCTTCCCGTCGCCAATTGAATGCGGTGATCTATAAGGAGGAGCTTGAAAAGCTCGAGAAAGATCGCGCAAGTGGGGCGTTGGATGCGACCAGTTATGAGCAGGGGCACGCTGAAATGCGTCAACGTTTATTTCAGGATACGGATGAGGCCGACGGCGTATCCGTCTCGAGTTCGCCTATCAAGACCATGATTGCAGTGAGCTTGTTCATTTCAATTGCTACCATTGGGGTGTATCTGTGGATCGGCAATGCGGATGAGGCTGTCAATGGCAGCGCACACCAAAAAATAGCCGAGCAAGATGTTGAAAAAATGGTTGCCGGACTGGCAGCAAAAATGGAGCAAGACCCAACGAACCTGAAGGGTTGGGCAATGCTGGCAAGATCCTATAAAGTGATGGGAAGGCCTTTGGAGGCCGAGAAGGCCTATGACCGGGCAGGGCCCTATATTGATGGCGATGCGCAGTTGTTGGCGGATTACGCCGATGTGGCCGCTAGCAATGCAAACGGCAGTTTTGTGGGCAAACCGCAGCAGTTGATCAATAAGGCATTAAAGGTCGACCCCAACAACATGATGGCGCTTTGGTTGGCCGGTACGGCCGCCTTTAATAACGGCGACTACAAGTCGGCCGTACGGATTTGGGAAAAATTGGAGGGGTTGCTTCCCCCCGATTCCGAGGATACTCGGACCATTCAAAGCTCAGTGTTGGAAGCGCAGCAAAAGGGGAATTTGCCGATTCGCAAAAACCCCTCCCCTCAACCAACAACTCCTTTGGTAAATGGAAGCGTTAGTGGGTTGGTTGAAATCGACCCATCGCTGAAATCCAAAGTGAATCCCGATGACGTCATTATGGTGATTGCTCGGGCCCCAGGAGCTCGAATGCCCTTGGCAATCATGAGGGCGCGTGCCGCCGATCTGCCGGTCCGATTTGTATTAAATGATGCCTTAGCCATGACGCCAGATGCCTTGATTTCGACCTTAGCCGAGGTAACGGTCGAAGTACGGATTTCCAAATCCGGAATGGCTAAACCGGAGCCGGGTGATTTGTTGTCTGCAACGCAAAATGTTAAGGTTGGTGCAACCGGGATTAAGCTCTTGGTAAATCAGGTTCGCCCATAAAAAACTGGACAATTGATTCGCCGATTCAATATAAGCTCTTGATTAAATTCAATTCTTTTTCTGTGCTTTGAATCGGCCAATCACATCAAAAAAATCATTAAAAATATCAAATCAATTATTGATTTGTATCAAAAGTCTAAGCGCATGAAGGTTGCATTATGCAGTGGAGAAAAGGTTGTTTTTCGAGGGCTTGGCGCTGCCATTTTGTCGCCAGATCCAGTTGATTCAGAGTTAATTTGTCGGCTAATGTCGAGTCCAATGGAGTTTAAGATTTATGTCAATTCAAGCAATTAGTATCGATGTCCTGATTGAGAAATACGCTAAGGATGGTGAGCGTGATCCGGATGTGATTTTTCAGCGAGTGGCTAAGGGATTAGCCGTCGTTGAAAACGACGCGATACGAAATGATGTAGAGAAGATGTTTTTAGAGAACATGCGTAACGGCGCTATTGGTGCTGGGCGAATCATGAGTGCGGCAGGGACTGGCATCAAAGCGACATTAATTAATTGTTTTGTTCAGCCGGTTGGGGATTGCATTCAGGGTTTTGATGCCGACGGGTTCCCGGGAATTTATGAGGCTTTAAAGCAGGCCGCTGAGACGATGCGGCGTGGCGGTGGCGTTGGATACGACTTCTCAAGAATTCGTCCTAAAGGCGCTGAGGTTAAAGGTACCGCTTCAATTGCGTCCGGTCCTTGCAGTTACATTAATGTATTTGACCAGTCCTGCTCTACTGTTGAGAGTGCCGGATCTAGGCGCGGCGCGCAAATGGGCGTTCTCAAGATTGATCACCCCGATATCTTTGATTTCATAACGGCCAAACGGGTCACTGGTCGTTGGAATAATTTCAACGTGTCGGTCGGGGTATCAAGTGCCTTTATGAAGGCCGTGGAGACTGATCAAACCTGGGATTTGGTTCATAAGGCAAAACCGTGCAAGGATCTGCTTGAACAAGGGGCGCATCAAAGAACAGATGGATTATGGGTTTATCGCAGTGTTAGCGCCAGAGAAATTTGGGATGCTGTGATGCGGTCTGCTTATGATTTTGCCGAGCCCGGTATTTTATTTCTCGATAACATCAATCGGGATAACAACCTCAATTATTGCGAAGCAATTGAAGCAACCAATCCATGTGTTACTGGCGATACACGACTAGCAACGCAGTTTGGTTTGGTAAGAATTAATGATTTATTTATTACCGGCAATGAGTTGGAGGTAACTGTTGATAACCGTGCATTAGGTTTGGCGGTTGGTGGCGCTCAGGTTAGAAAGGCTGTTCCTGCGTTTTTGACTTCTCATAATGCAGAAGTTTTTGAAGTAGTGACCGCTGCTGGCTATGCAATCAAAGCAACTGCATGGCATGATTTTTATACCCCTAGGGGAAAGATTAAACTTTCAAACCTAGTGGTTGGTGATAGTCTTTATATCCAATCGGGTAAAGGCCAATTTGGTAAAGCTGGTAGCAGAGATCTGGGTTTTTTGATGGGTCTAATTACAGGAGATGGGCATTTTACAAATCGCGGAAAAGGTATTCAAGGGGCTGTAATCAGTTTATGGGGTGAAGACCAACTACTTGGCGAACGTGTGTGTGGCATTGTTCATAAATTAACGGGTGGTCAATCCAATAACCAAAGAGAATATCAAGTCGCTCCAGTAGCCGTGCCGGATAGAGACATGACGTTTATACGCTCGACTGTATTAGCTCGAGTTTTGGATATTTATGGTTTTAATGGTGAAACCAAGTTAAGCGTTCCTAATGTGGTGTGGACGGGATCAGAGGAATGCGTAAAAGGGTATTTGCAGGGATTATTCCAAGCTGACGGAACTGTTAATGTCAGCTCAAATTCAAACAGCTGCTCAATTCGTTTGAATTCCTCATGTGAATCTTTATTAAGTGAACTTCAAATTCTCCTTTCAAATTTTGGAATTTTCAGCTCCATTCATCTCAGAAGGGAGTCGGGTTATCGGGATTTGCTAGACGGCAAAGGCGGAAGTAAACCTTATTTATGCAAAGATAATTACGAGTTAATTATTGATGGTGAATCGCGTGATCGCTTCATGTCGGAAATTGGTTTTGCGCTTCCACAAAAGGCTGATAAATACAATGTATGGGTTAAAGACAAGGCGCTAGTAAAAACCCAATCCTTTCAATCGGAAATCATCTCCATTGAACAGATTGGTTCTGAGCCAGTTTTTGATACCACGCAAGCTGATAATAATACGGTCATTTTTAATGGGTTGGTAACCGGACAATGTGGCGAACAACCATTACCGCCTTATGGTTGCTGTGATCTCGGTCCAGTCATCTTGACGCATTTTGTGCGCAATCCATTCGGGTTTGCTGGGGAACCCAGCTTTGATTTTGAAAAATTTATTTCAGTAGTGAAAATTCAAGTACGTATGCTTGATAACGTCTTGGATGCCACATTTTGGCCTTTGCCGGAACAGGCCGAGGAAGCCAGAATTAAAAGGCGTATCGGTGTTGGTTTTACCGGATTAGGCGATGCCTTAGTGATGTTAAAACTTCCTTATAACGAGGAAGGGGCCAGGGTGGTTGCTGCGAAGATCGCTAGGGTAATGCGCGATGCAGCCTATGAGGCCTCGGTTGAATTGGCCAAAGAAAAAGGATCTTTCCCGTCTCTCGACGTTGAAAAGTATTTGAGTGGGGACAGTTTTGTTACCCGCTTGGATGAGGACTTAAAAAATAAGATCCGGCAGTTTGGTATTCGCAATAGCCATTTGCTTTCGATTGCGCCAACGGGAACGGTTAGCCTTGCGTTTGCTGACAACGCTTCTAATGGCATCGAACCCGCTTTCTCATGGGTGTATCGTCGCAAGAAGCGTGAAGCCGACGGCACTACCTCGGAGTATGCGGTTGAAGACCATGCATGGCGTTTATACCGGGAACTTGGAGGGGACGTAGAGAACCTGCCAAACTATTTTGTGTCAGCCCTGCAAATGGCTGCAACCGATCACATTGCCATGATGGAGGCGGTGCAACCCTTTATCGATACCGCTATTTCGAAAACGGTCAATGTTCCAGTTGAGTACCCATATGAAGATTTCAAGAGTTTGTATTTGCAGGCATGGCGTGCAAACTTGAAGGGATTGGCAACCTACCGCCCCAATAGTATTTTAGGGGCGGTACTTGAAACCGGGCCAAGCGCGTCTGAGGCTGCTGTAGCGAGTGAAGTTGGGTTCGACCCAATGCGAACGGTTGTGGAGAGTCGTCCAAAGGGTATTTTGCCTGCAGTTGCCGAAAAAATTGAATATTGGACGCAAGAAGGCCACAAAACTTTATATTTAGTGGTTTCGTTTATCACCCTTCCCAATGGCGGTGGATCCGGAACGGTGGAGAGGGCAATTGAATTCTTCATGCCCGTTGGTCAAAATGGTGAATCCCAGCAGTGGATTACTTCCAGTATGCGGCTGCTTTCATTGGCTGCGCGTGGAGGATTTTTAGAACGTGCTCTTGGGGATATGCGGAAGGTGGCCTGGGATCGCGGTGCGGTTCGATTGGGTACCTTTGAAAAAATCGATGGTACTCGCATGCCTTTATGGCACGATTCGGAAGTTGCGGCAATTGCCTATGCCATTCAAAATATTATTGAGCGGCGCAATGGCAATTCGCTAAATGATCTATCTGAAATGTCAGCTCGCGAAGAATCTCGCTCTACATCTGCCCCACCGGTGATGGTGGGTAAGAAGTGTGCAGAGTGCGGCGCGCATGCCGTCATTCGCAAGGATGGTTGCGACTATTGCACGCAATGCGGGCATTTGGGAACTTGCGGGTAATCTAAAAGCTTATCCGCGTCCTACGAAGGGCATTTTTGTGGCCATGATGGTCATGGACAGAATATTGCTTTCAAGCGGAAGTTGTGCCATTTGGAGTACTGCAGCGCCGACGTGATCGACATCCATGCGCGGCTCAACTTGGATTGAGCCGTCGGCTTGGATGATTCCCTTTGACATGCGCTCCGTCATTTCGGTAGCGGCGTTGCCAATATCGATTTGACCGCAAGCAATATTAAATGGACGCCCATCTAGCGCAATGGATTTTGTTAGGCCGCTAATGGCGTGTTTAGTCGATGTATACGGAGCGGACATCGGGCGTGGGGCGTATGCAGAGATTGACCCATTGTTAATGATGCGACCCCCTTGCGGGTTTTGCGCCTTCATCATCCGCATGGCTTCTTGGCTGCATAAGAAGGCTCCGCATAGGTTGGTGTTGACAACGGCCATCCACTGTTCATAGCTGAGATCTTCCATGGGGATGGCTGGCGTACCCATTCCCGCATTGTTAAATAAAACATCGATGCGGCCAAACGCACTTTTCAGGGTTGCGAACAGTGTTTTGACGTCGTTGGGTTTGCCCACATCGCATTGGATTGCTAAGCTGTTTTCGCTTGAGCCGCCAATGTCCCTAATGGCATTTTCCAGTTTCCCCAACGTTCGTCCCACAAGGGCTACGCGGTAGCCTCCATGAAGAAGTGCTTTGGCTGCTGCTTTACCAATACCGGTTCCGGCGCCGGTAACCAGTGCAACACGTTGTGGGGTAATAATCATGTAATGGCTATAAAGAGGGATTGAAAGGTGTTATCTTAACTTCATTTTTTGGAGCATTATTAATGCAGGGGCGATTCCAGTGGTCAAATCAATGTCATGGAGCATAATCCCCAAAAAAGGGTTGCTATGAATTCTCTGCAAAAGTATCTATACAACTTCAAAGCATTGGCGTTGGCTTTTTTAATTTTGCTACTGATTGTCTTTGTAGTGCTTTGGAAATTAATTCCGCCCCCGCCTAAAACAATTGTGATCGCTACGGGTTCAAAGTCCGGCTTGTATTATGCTTTCGGCGAAAAGTTGAAGACTGAATTGGCTAAAGACGGCGTGACCGTAATCGTTAAAAATACTGCCGGTGCAGTCGATAATCTGGCATTGTTGAATGACCCAAATTCAGGTGTTGATTTTGCAATCATTCAAGGTGGGGTTGCGGATGTTGACCGCTATCCAGAATTCGTTTCTTTAGCCGGTTTGTTTTATGAGCCGGTATGGGTTTGGTATCGCGAGGAATCGTTTAAATCGGCTGGTTCTGAATTGACAATGCTAACCCAGTTGCGCGGTAAAAGAGTGGCCATTGGTAATCAGGGGAGTGGCACTTTGGCGCTTAGTAAAAAATTATTACAGGCCAATGGACTTGGGGAGAAATCCGTCCTCGCTGAGTATTTGACAACGGATGAGGCTTATTCAAAATTGGTTGCCGGTAAGTTGGACGCCGTGTTTACGGTTTCCGCTTCAGAGGCGCCGGTATTGGAGAAATTTTTGAGCGTACCGGGAATTCGATTAATGAATTTTGACCAAGCGGATGCGTATACCCGTCAATTTCCGTTTTTAACGAAAGTGGATATCCCTAGGGGTTTGTTAAGCATTCAATACGATCGCCCGAGACGAGAAATAGCGGTCATTGCCCCAACAGCAAGCTTGGTTAGTCGATCCAATGTGAGCCCTGCATTGGTCAGTTTGATATTGGGGGATTCGTACGACATCTTGAAATCGTATTCTCGCCTCCAAAAGCCCGGACAATTTCCCTCCCAAGACGGCTTGGATTTCGCGCTGCAAGCAGATGCCGAAATATACCTCAAAGACGGCCCTTCATTCTTGCACCGCCACTTACCGTTTTGGACCGCAGTATGGGTTGGTCGAATTGCCAAGATCCTGATTCCTTTGTTGGCAATTCTGATACCGTTGGCGACGTATGTTCCCTCATTGCAAAACTTTCGATTGAAGTTAAAGTTATCGAAAATCTACGCGCAGCTAAAAAATATTGAGAGAAATGCATTGGATCCCGCTAATGATGAGCGAAATTTGCGCGAGCTGTCGGCAATTGAAGGGCGTCTAAATAGCATGAAGATTTCGCAGCTAGATGCTAAAGAGCTCTATGATTTAAAGGGACATGTCAACATGGTGAGTGAACGACTGAAGTTGATTCACGAGTCCCCTAGGAAAACGTAAAATGAAAACAACCTTGTTCTTTAGTAGATTTTTTTGTTTGGCTCTGGTAAGTTTATGCGCCGTTTCTGGAGCCGATGCAGTCGCTCAGACTTATCCAAACAAGCCGATAGTGATCGTAGTGCCCCAAGCTGCTGCCGGCACAAACGATATTGTCGCTCGAATTATTGTTCCAACTTTTGGGGATGTGTTGGGCGCATCCGTTGTGGTGGAAAATCGGCCGGGAGCCGGCGGAAATATAGGCACCCAGAGTGTGGCTCGATCCAATAAAGACGGTTACACGTTGCTGCTAACCATTAACAGCGCTCAGGCCATCAATCCTGCTTTATATAAGAATCCCGGTTTTGATCCGATTGGCGACTTTACGCCTCTGTATTACATCGGATCTACCCCGTACGTGCTGGTAAGTCCGCCTGGGTCGCCACTTAAAACCTTGGCAGACGTTGTTACAACTGCCAAAAAAAGACCAGGGGAATTGGCATACGCTTCAGCAGGCAATGGAACCATTAGCCACCTTTTGGGGGCGATGCTCAATACCAGTGCGGGTATTGAAATGCAGCATATTCCCTATAAGGGAGTGGCGCCGGCAATTAACGATGTGCTTGGGGGGCAGGTGCCGCTAGCGTTTGCTAGCCTACCTTCTGCTTTGAATTACATTAAGGCAGGCAAGTTGCAGGCGATAGCGATTAGTTCAGCAAAACGCTCCAGCGCTGATCCTGATATACCGGCGATTGCAGAAACGTATCCTGATTGCGTAGGCGAGGTATGGGTGGGTCTGTTTGCGCCTATAGGTGTGAATGCCGATGCGGCAAGGAAAATTCAAAATGCCATGGAAAAAACATTGTCCAAGCCAGAAGTCAGGGAGAAGCTAACCGCTCAAGGCTTGGATTTAAGCCCGATTGCCTCATCAAAATTGGCCATCCTGCTCAAGGATGAGATAGCGAAATGGGCAAAAATTGTTAAGGCTTCCGGTGCGCAGTTGGATTGAGCCCTAAATCGAATTTCCGTTCCAGCCTTCCCAGCACTTGGTGAAAAAATAGTTCTGCAGATAGGATGACGAATGCCATGCGAATAATGTGAAAGACGGTAACGGCCGGAACATTTAGGTGTAGCACATTTGCAGTGATGCCCATTTCTGCCATGCCGCCCGGAACGGTGCTCAAAATAAGCGATTCGACATCAAGACCGGAAAATTTGGTAATCGACAAGGAAAATAAGACGCTCATTAGTCCTGCTATAAATGTATAGATGCTGATACCCAAGGCTAAATTTTTGGCATGCAAAACAAAGTCTCGCGTAAAGCGAACGCCTAGACCCACTCCAATGAGCGTTTGAGCGCAGAGCGAAAGGTATTTTGGCCACGAACTGAATTCGATTCCAAGCGCAGTCAATACTCCGCTAACAAGCAAGGGTCCAAGTAAAAAGGCATTGGGCAATTTGAGGCGGTGAAAAAGAGCGATTCCCAATGCAGAAAGTGCCAGCAAAATGCAAATGCCTTGAAAGGAAGTGGGAATGGTGCGGTTACTAAAATCGAGGTTTCCAGGCTCTCCCCAAATTTTAAAAAGCAGGGGAATGATTAATAAAATTAATAGCAGGCGCAAAGAATGTGCGGCAGCAACCAGATCGGCCCGTTCATTATGGCGTTCTGCTAATACCGTCATTTCAGACGCACCACCCAGTGCGGAAGCAAAAAAGGCGGTGCGGAGCGAGATGTGAAAAAATCGCCAGAGCATCCAAGTTCCAAACGCCAACAGGATGGTGGACAACAGGCAGGCAAGCAAAATATAAGGGACGTCATGTTTTAGTTCTGAGACGGCTAGCGGCGTAAAGTAAAGACCAATGGCTATGCCGATAAACCATTGCCCAATATTTCTTCCCATTCGCGGCGCTTTTAGCGGCACGCCAAGTGCGCTGAGCATGGCGATGCTTACAAGCGGCCCTAACATCCATGGCAGCGGGGTATGAATCAGTTGAGCCATCCAGCCGCTAAAAATGGCGATGGCATAGCAAGCGATCCACACTGGCAGTTCTCTAAGAGTTTGCTTTATTTGACTGAGGGAGAAAGGTGAAGATTCGCGCAAGGAATGTACTATATCGCTGAAGGGTTTTCATTTTAGCCAGTGATGGCAATTTATGCTCGTAAAGGTTGGGTTGACCTAAAATGGTCGGATGATACTGTCCCCTCCAATTACCCCGAGCAGTGAAATCCGACTGTCCATGCACGAGCGGGGATTTGCGGTGCTGTCTGCCCAAACGGTTGCCCAACTGGGAAGGTGCAATCTTTCCGATTTGCAAGATCTAAAGCAATATTGGAACGATCTTCCACGGGATCCGTATTTGAGGGATGGAGGACGCTATCGTTTTCGTCGCCACGCCAGTTATCAAATTCAAGGCGAGAAGATCGAGATGGTTCCCCATCGCGCCCATTGGCAATCGCAGGAGTACAACGCATTGCATGGCGGCATCGAGCGTTGGTTTGAGCCTATTCAAGCAGTATTGGCAGCCAACCCCTCTTGGAGATCCCTCTTGTGTGGCATTGCAAATCTGCTTTCTGGATTACAGCCTACAAATACTTGGTTTGTCGAGGCTCATCAATTTCGGATTGACACGACCGATGGTATCGGTCGTCCAACCCCTGAGGGAGCTCATCGCGACGGAGTGGATTTTGTGGCGGTATTTTTACTCGACAGAGTGGGGATTAAAGGCGGTGAAACGCGAATCTTTGAGGCCCATGATTCTTCGGGGCTGCGGTTTACTTTAACTGAACCCTGGTCCTTATTGCTGATGAATGATGCGCGCATGATTCATGAGTCCACACCCATTCAGCCAACGGGATCGCATGGTTATCGCGATACCTTGGTACTGACTTATCGCGCTGGCGGATTTCAGGATTCCCCTAAGAGTAGCCAGCAGCAATAGAATTTATTCGGCCTCTATGCCTGCTTCCTTGATGGCTTTGGCCCACTTTACCGTTTCCAACTTAATTTTTTTATCCAGCATGTCCGGGCTGCCTGGCTGAGATTCAAAACCCAAAGAAGAAAACCGCTCTACCAATTCTTTTGAGCGTGCGGCTTCATTGATGGCGTGATTCAGCTTGGTCACTGCATCGGTTGGCATGCCGGCAGGACCAAATGCAGCAAAAAATGCAATCAATTCATAATTTTTCAGACCCAAGGCTTCATTGACGGTTGGCAATTCAGGAATAGCGGCAGATCGTTTTAATGAGGTGACCGCAAGGCCGTGTACTTTTCCCGATTGGATTTGCGGCAACATGACGGCAAAATCGGCAGTAAACATCATGACTTGACCCCCAATTAAATCCGTCATGGCATTGGGGCCATTTTTATAAGAGACGCCAGTCATTTTGATACCGGTCATGCTCGCAAGCATTTCTGAAGAAACGCGTTGGGAAGTGCTGGCATAGGCAAAAGTTGTTTTGCCCGGTTCACCCTTTGCAAGGGAGATGAACTCCGTTAGGTTTTTTACGGGAACGGCATTGTTGATCGCCACAATTAAGGGGACTGAGCCAAAATATCCTAGCGGGGTAAATGCCGTATCCTGATCATAAGGAAGTTTTTTGGTTAAACTTTTGAGTGCGGCATTGGTGCTGTTGGTGCCAAAAAGAACGGTGTACCCATCCGGCGGGGATTTAGCAACAAAATCGGCGCCAATGATGCCGTTCGCTCCGGGCTTATTTTCAACAATGACGGGCTGCCCTAATGTCTCGGACATCTTGGTGGCAAATGCTCGACCGATCTGATCGGTGGCGCTGCCAGGAGCAAACGGAACAATCGCCTTGATGGGTTTATTTGGGTAGGTCTGCGCTGAACCGGAAAAGCTTGCCATTGCCATAAGCAAGGCAAGGCATATTTTGCGTGTGTTAATTAAGGCAAGGCAAGATTTCATAGTGGGCTCCGTTCCTATTGGTAACAGTTTAGCGCCTCTCGTCAATTTCCTTGGGCGAGTAGAATGATTCCTTCTTTCCTATGCGATTTCATTCTGTCGGCTATACACCCCTTATGCTCATGGCACAAATTTGTGCCTTGTTGGGTTTTGCCTGCTACGCAGTGGCGCTAACCTCATTGCAAGATGCGTGGGGTTTAAGCAATCTGCAGTCTGGATTAATCGCGAGCGCTTTTTTCTTCGGTTACATTTTGCTGGTTCCGTTTGCTACGGCCATGACGGATCGCGTGGATGCTAGAAAGATTTATTTGTTTGGGGGAGTGTCTGCCTCCCTAGGATTGTTGGGTATGGGACTGTTCGCTGAAGGCTTCTATTCCGCTTTGATATTTATGGCTTTAAATGGGGCCGGTTTAGCCGGGACCTATATGCCCGGATTGAAGATCCTGTCTGATCGCATTGAGCAAGGTGAGCTGACCCGCCATATTGCTTTTTATACCGCCTTTTTTGGCATTGGCGTTGGATTGTCTTACGTATGCTCTGGCTGGATTTTGGATGCCTTTGGATGGCATTGGGTTTTTCTCGGGATTGCCTTAGGCCCGTTGGCTGCAACCTCGATTGTGTATTTCCTGATTCCTCCATTGCACCATGAGAGATGGCATGGTTCCGCCAATATTCGGGTACACGATCTTTTCCCAATCAATAAATGGAAAATGGTCTTGCAGGATAAAAATGCGGCAGGATTTATTTTTGGCTATGCTGCCCATTCACTTGAGTTGTTTGCATCGCGTAGTTGGCTAGTGGCCTTTTTTGCATTTTGTGCCAGTTTTTCCGGACAATCCTTTTGGTTGACGGCAACTACATTGGCTGGAGCCATTAATTTTTTCGGGGTTCCCTCATCGATTCTGGGCAATGAGATCGCCTTAAGGGTCGGCCGTCAAAAATGGATTTGTTTTGTCATGATTGCAAGCGCGGTGTTGGGTACTGCTCTAGCAAGTTCGACTGGGCATTCATGGTGGCTGATTGTCATACTGGCAATTGGGCATACCATTTTTATCATGGCCGATTCTGCAACGTTAACTGCGGGTTTGGTGGTAAGTGCTCAAGATAATCTGAAGGGCGCTGCAATGGGATTGCATTCCTTGATGGGTTTTGGCGGTGGATTGCTGGGCCCGGCAATATTTGGTTTTGTTTTGGATATATCGGGTTCTCGGAGTTCTCAATCCTCGTGGATCTGGGCGTATATTTCGATAGTAATTTGGGGCGTATTTTTTGTTTTTTATGAGCGTCAAAGCGGATGGTCCAAGAAAAAAGCGATTCAGCAGCTATAAAAAATCATCCACCAGTTTCATTCTGTTATCACTGCGGAAGTGAAGTGGATTCGGATTCCCTGTATGCAGAGGAAATGGGAGGGGTATGCCGAAAATTTTGTTGTGCTGGTTGCATGGCCATCGCGCAAACGATTCACGGAGAAGGCTTAGAAGTATTTTATGCAAGGCGAATCCAAGCTGGATCAAAGCCTGGAGCGTTTTCCTCCGCTACCGATATTCCCGAAAACCTATTGGCGTACGATGACCCTGTTCTATTGAGTAGATTCACAAGGCCGCTTGCTAGTGGATCATCTGATGGATTTCTTGAGACCACTCTTCGACTTGAAAAAATTCGCTGCGCCGCTTGCGTCTGGTTGTGTGAGCAGCACCTCAAGAGAATCCCCGGTGTGTTGGATGTGCAAATCAATTACGTCACTCAAAAAGCCAAGATTGATTTTTCACCAGCAAAAACAAGTCTGGCGCGATTGCTATTTGAAATTGAAAGAATAGGTTATGAGGCATGGCCATTTGAACCATCGCTTTCTTTTGAAAAGGCAAAAAAAGAAAAACGCCAATTACTAACCCGATTGGGGGTGGCGATTTTAGGCATGATGCAGGTGATGATGTACGCGTGGCCGTCCTACACTGGTGCGCAAGACATGTCTTCGGAGTTTGAATTGCTGCTTGGCTGGACCAGTTGGGCATTGACTGTTCCGGTAATGGTGTATTCCGCAGGACCCATTTTTTCGTCGGCTTGGCATAGCATTCGCCTTTTTCCCAAATCCCGGATGTTGGGCATGGACGTACCAATTGCCCTTGCTTTGTCTATGGCATTTTTTGCTGGGACAGTGAATATCGTGATGGGGTTTGGTCAAAGTTATTTTGATTCGATCACCATGTTTGTCGCATTTATTTTGGCGGCTAGGTATCTTGAACTCTTGGCAAGACAGGATGCGCAAGGTGGGGCTGAAGCATTGGCAAAGCAGTTGCCAGTCACGTGTGAACGCTTGATCCGATATCCTGACTCTGGAGAAGTTCAATCGGTTCCACTGGTGAAGTGCCAACCAGGCGATGTTTTGCGAGTTTCCCCAGGAGAGGTTGTGCCGGCCGATGGCGTTTTGATTGCTCAAGAAAGCGCCCTAGATGAATCGTTGCTTACTGGTGAGGCTAAGCCGGTTAATAAAAAAGTTGGCGACAGGGTGTATGCCGGTACCCACAACATTCTCAATCCGCTGCTCATGAAAATCGAAGCGGTTGGGCAGTCAACCCGTATCGCGGGTATCGCATCGTTGTTGGATCAGGCGTTGTTGGCCAAGCCCGCTATGGTGAGTTTGGCGGAAAAATGGGCTGGATATTTCGTAGGCTTTCTGTTGTTGGCCGCATTTTTCTCTTCCGCATTTTGGTTGTTGGTAGACCCGAGTCGAGCATGGACTGTGCTCGTAGCAGTTCTGGTGGCAAGCTGCCCCTGCGCGCTCTCTCTCGCGGTCCCAACGGCAATGGCAGCCGCTCAAGGCGCCGTCACAAAATTGGGGTTGCTGATTGTGCGCGGTCATGTCATGGAGGGGTTTGTTAAGGCAACGGATTTGGTTGTAGATAAAACCGGGACCTTGACCATGGGGCAGCCCGAATTAAAAGAAGTGTTGCATATCCGATCCGATTTTGATCGCGCTAGCGCACTTTCACTTGCTGCAGCCATGGAGTCTGGTCAGCGGCATCCGTTGGCTTTATCGCTAATGCGTGCAGCAGAAGCGGAGAGGCTCGAGTTGCCAATTTTATTGATGCCGATTGCAAACGAAATGGGCAGAGGGCTTTCATCTGGCTTCTACCGTTTGGGAAGCGCTGCTTGGGCAGGAAATTGTCAGGTTCCAGTGGATACGCTCATCGATAAGAATGGGGAATATGGGAACGTCTATCTGTCGGATGCACAAGGACTCATTGCGAAATTTGTATTTCTTGATACCCCAAGGGCAGGAGCTCGCGACCTTTTAAACGCTGCCAAGGATAGGAATATTTCCGTACACCTTATTTCAGGAGATGATTTGAGAACGGTTGCTTGGTGGGCGACGTATTTTGGGATTGAAAATTATCGGGGCGATTGCACCCCCGAGGATAAGTACGACTACATCGAGCAATTGCAAAAAAAAGATCGTTTTGTTTGGGCTATCGGCGATGGTGTGAATGATGCCCCCCTGTTGGCACGCGCCAATATTTCGGTTGCAGTCGGTGCGGGCGCCCCCCTAGCATCTGCCGGTGCCGATGCCATCCTAACGGCGGTCTCTCTCTTGCCTTTAGCCAAGGCATTGCTATTGGCCGATAAAGCCCAATTGGTAATTAAAGAAAATTTGATATGGGCTCTGATCTACAACCTGGTTGCGATTCCAGTGGCAATGATGGGGTGGGTAAACCCGTGGGTTGCGGGTATTGGAATGTCCATTTCATCTTTGGCAGTGACCTTAAATGCATGGCGACTTAGAAAAGCGTAAGCGTAGCAAGACTCAAGCTAGACTCTAGACTTATGGAAAGCCTCTACCTACTAATTCCCCTGTCATTGGTTTTGGTTGGCGTATTGGCCTTGATCCTATTTTGGTCCGTTAAGAGCGGGCAATTTGATGATTTGGATGGTCCTGGGCATTCCGTTTTAATGGATGACGACTTGCCAAGGCATGAGGATCGGCAAATAAAAAAATAATCCCTTGAAAAAATACTTTGGATTTGGGCTCAATTTTGCTGAACCTTTGATATAGATCAAAACAGATTTTTGTCCTTGAATGGACAATCAACCTAGTTCATTTGAATTATGTTGCGTTGTGTCAAAAATAAGGAGAAACCATGGGAATTGCCGTGGGGGGTAACCAAGATACCTTCAATTACAAGGTTGTTCGCCAGTTTGCGCTGGTGACAGTTCTTTGGGGCATTGTCGGTATGCTTGTCGGGGTAATTCTGGCGGCGCAGTTGATTTGGCCAGAAATTACGTTCAATATTCCGTGGTTAAGCTATGGTCGTTTGCGCCCATTGCATACCAATGCAGTGATCTTTGCGTTCGGGGGCTGTGCTCTATTTGCAACCTCGTACTACATTGTTCAACGCACCTGTCAGGTCCGCTTGTTTTGCGATAAGTTGGCCGCGTTTACCTTTTGGGGTTGGCAAGCCGTCATCGTTGCCGCAGCGGTCACGCTACCTTTGGGAATTACCACTTCCAAGGAATACGCCGAGTTGGAGTGGCCGATCGATATTTTGATCACAGTGGTTTGGGTTGCCTACGCAGTGGTGTTCTTTGGAACACTCATTAAGCGCAAAACAAAGCACATTTACGTATCCAATTGGTTTTTTGGCGCATTCATCCTCACGATTGCCATTTTGCATTTGGTAAATAATGTGGAAATGCCTGCTAGTTTGTGGAAGTCGTATTCCGCTTACGCTGGCACCCAAGATGCGATGATCCAGTGGTGGTATGGCCACAATGCGGTTGGATTCTTTTTAACCACCAGCTTTTTGGGCATGATGTACTACTTCATACCCAAACAAGCGGAGCGTCCGATTTATTCATATCGCCTTTCCATCGTCCACTTTTGGGCATTGAACTTTACGTATATGTGGGCAGGCCCTCACCATTTGCAGCATACGGCATTGCCCGATTGGACCCAGTCTTTGGGAATGGTGTTTTCCTTGATTTTGTTAGCTCCATCTTGGGGTGGCATGATCAACGGCATCATGACCTTATCAGGCGCATGGCACAAACTGCGTCGTGATCCAATCCTCAAATTCCTCGTGGTCGCGCTATCGTTCTACGGCATGTCGACGTTCGAAGGTTCCATGATGTCGATCAAAACGGTGAATAGCCTGTCCCATTACACGGATTGGACTATTGGTCACGTGCATTCCGGTGCTTTAGGTTGGGTTGCCATGATTTCGATTGGATCTTTGTATTACATGATTCCGCGTTTGGTTGGGCAAAAGGATATGTACAGCACCAAATTGATTGAGCTGCATTTTTGGATCGCAACAATCGGGGTGGTGGTTTATATTGCCGCCATGTGGATTGCCGGCGTGATGCAAGGTCTAATGTGGAGGGCATTCGAGGCTGACGGCACCCTTACCTACAGCTTTGTGGAATCGGTAAAGGCAACGTACCCCTTCTATGTAATTCGTTTGTTGGGCGGTTTATGTTTTCTGAGCGGCATGCTTTTGATGGCTTTTAATGTCTTCAAAACCGTGATTGATAAACCCTTCGTTGACGCTCCGATTCCAGCGTTACCAGCTGCTCATTAAGGAGGCGAGAATGTCAGAGCAACATCGATTTTTTTCCCACGCAACACTTGAACGGAATGTTGGATGGCTGATTATTGTTACTATTTTGGCTGTAGCCGTAGCCGGATTAGTGCAGATCGTGCCCTTATTTTTCCAGCATTCTACAACCGAACCAAGTCCGGGCGTGAAGCCGTATTCTGCTCTGCGTCTAGCGGGTCGGGATATTTTTCAGCGTGAAGGTTGTTTGGGTTGCCATTCCCAGCAAATTCGCACCTTGCGTTCCGAAGTCGAGCGCTACGGTCCTTATTCCTTGGCTGGAGAGTCGGTATTCGATCACCCATTTTTGTGGGGTAGTAAGCGGACTGGGCCTGACCTAGCGCGAGTAGGCGGTCGCTATTCGGACGATTGGCATCGCATCCATTTGCGCAATCCTCGTAACGTAGTGCCTGAGTCCAACATGCCTTCCTATCCTTACCTTCAAGGCTCGGCTGCAGCTGCCGATACCATTCAGTCTCATATGGGAGCATTGCGTCGCTTAGGGGTTCCGTATAGCGACGATGAAATTGCCAATGCCTCAAAAGAACTGGAAGGCAAAACGGAGGAGGATGCGTTGATTGCGTATTTGCAGGGATTGGGTATCAATCGCCGTTTCAACGTCGTTGAGGCAGTTGTCGTTGAGCAAGTGAGTAAGTAATTAATTAGAAACAACAGAAATCTTATGGAAAATATAGCGCCATACCTATCTGCCATATCCACAGTGATTGGGCTGGTATTTTTTTTGGGGATTGTTTGGTGGGCGTGGTCTGCGAAACGGCAGCCTGCCAATCAAGAATCTGCTGAACTTCCGTTCGATCTTCCTGATGAATTTAGCAAGGACAAATCATGAGTGACTTTCTTAGTTCCGGTTGGAGCACCTATATCACCCTAGTAACGTTGGTTGGTATTTTCTGGTGTATCTGGCTTTTATTTTCTCAACGCAAAACCAAGGTGATTTTGAATCCCGACGGATCGGTTGCCGATACAGGTCATGTATGGGATGGCGATTTGCGGGAATTGAATAATCCGTTGCCCCGTTGGTGGATGTGGATGTTTTTAATATGCTGCATTTTTTCACTAATTTATTTAGCTTTGTATCCTGGGCTGGGTTCTTATCCAGGAATATTGGGCTATACCACCGATGGCGCGTTAAAAGCGTCTGAAAATCAGGCAATTCAAGAATTAAAGCCGGTGTATGCGAAATACATGGGGATGGATATTCAGCAGGTTGCTGCCGATCCAAAAGCGCGTGAAATGGGCCAACGCCTTTTCTTAAATTCATGCTCACAATGTCATGGTTCCGATGCCGGCGGCGCGAAGGGCTTTCCAAATTTAACGGATGGCGATTGGCTTTATGGTGGCACCCCTGAAATTATCAAGACCACCATTACCAATGGTCGAGCAGGCGTAATGCCCCCATTCCCTCAGCTAAATGCAGCACAGATTAGCAATGCAGCCAATTACGTTCGCAGCCTATCGGGTCTTTCCGCCGATGCCTCGAAAGTGGCTTTGGGTGAAGAGGTGTTTAAGGCAAATTGTGTGGCTTGCCATGGCGTGGATGCAAAAGGCAATATCGCTTTGGGGGCGCCCAATTTAACCGATAAGATTTGGTTGTATGGCAGTTCTGAGGATACGATCACCGAGACGGTCACCAAGGGTCGTAATGCGATGATGCCGGCTCAAGCAAATATTCTTACGCCTGAGAAAATTCAGTTGTTAACCGCTTATGTTTGGGGTCTTTCAAATAATAAGCAAGAGCAAGCCAAGTAATACGTGTCCGAAAAGTCGCCGGCTGGTAAAGCTGTTTCATTTGAAATTATCGAGGAATCGCTTTACGAAATCCGGCGCAAGATTTACCCCCGCTCAGTAAGCGGGGTGTTTGCTCGATGGCGAGTCATACTGGTTCTGTTTACCCAGTTGTTATTTTATGGTTTGCCATGGCTGAGTTGGAATGGCCGTCAGGCCGTTTTATTTGACCTGATTCAACGCAAATTTTATATATTTGGCTTGGTACTTTGGCCGCAGGATGTGATTTACCTGACATTGCTGCTGATCCTATCTGCTTTGGCTTTGTTTTTATTTACTGCGGTGGCCGGTCGATTGTTTTGCGGCTATGCATGCCCCCAAACGGTTTACACCGAGATATTCATGTGGATCGAGCGAAGGGTGGAGGGAGATCGCTTTGCGCGGATACGGCTTGATGGTGAAGAGTGGCCGTGGAGTGTTCGCAAATGGCGCATCAAGATCACCAAGCATTTTCTTTGGCTTGCCGTTTCGTTTTGGACGGGGTTTACATTCATTGGGTATTTCACGCCAATTGATACGTTAAGTTCTGCGGTGGCACATTTGGATTTGGGCCCTTGGCAAACTTTTTGGCTTGGGTTTTATAGTTTTGCAACGTGGGGCAATGCGGGATTCATGCGCGAGCAAGTGTGCAAATACATGTGCCCCTATGCCCGCTTTCAAAGCGTCATGGTCGATAAGGACACATTTTTGGTGACGTATGACGGCGTGCGGGGGGAGCCGAAGGGCGCTCGAAGTAAGTCGGTAGATCACATTGCCAAAGGCCTTGGGGATTGCGTTGATTGCAGTATCTGCATTCAGGTATGCCCTACAGGAATTGATATCCGAGACGGTCTGCAGTACATGTGTATTGGTTGTGGTGCCTGTATCGATTCTTGTGATGTCGTCATGGATAAGATCGGGTATCCGAGAGGGTTAATCCGTTACACGACTGAAAGGGCAATTCAGGATAAGGAATCCAATCAAAGCGCCATCAAACATATTCTGCGCCCACGCGTTTTGATTTATACGGCATTCATTAGTCTTTTAACCACCGCATTTATCGTTTCATTGGCAACCAGAAATCCATTGAGAGTGGATATCATGCGGGATCGGGGCGCGCTGGCCAGGGAAGTGGATGGGGCCAGAATTGAAAATATCTATAGAATTCAGGTAATGAATGCTTCAGAGAATCCAATGAAAGTTCATGTGAAGGCTACCGGTCTTGACGGCATGAAGATTCTGACTTCTCAGGGTCAAGAATTGGGAGAGATTGCCCTTGATCGGGCAAGCAACCAATTGCTGCCCATTAAAGTGAGTACCGTTATCGGTCAAAATGAACCGGGGAATTACCCCATTCATTTTGAGGTTGAAGCAAAAGAGTTGACGCATTCCGAGGAGATCTTAAGAGTGCGGGATGAAAAATCGACGTATATTATTCCCCGTTAATGACTTTGCTGAAAATAGAGAGGGAGAGCATGACCGAACTTGTAGAGATGAGGCCCTGGTGGAAGCAGTTGTGGCCTTGGTTGCTTATTAGCGGACCTGCTATTGCTGTGATTGGTTGTGCAATCACGATTTGGCTTGCTGTCAATTTGTACGCCGACTTGCCGGTTCGCGATGGGGTTGTGGTGAAGGGGTTAAAAGTTGAGCAGGTGGCAAAATGAAATATCGGATCTTGATCTGGATTCTGTGGCCCTCGTTCCTCGTTGCCGCCCTAGCTGAAGGTTTATTTTTCACCATAGTCCAGCCAGAGGAACTGCTTTTTTTTGGGGTCCATCCCAATATTTCGGATGAGGGGCTTTATACCTTAGGATTTTTTGTGATTTGGTTCTTTTGCGCGCTTTCCAGCGCTTTGACGGCTTACGTTTTACCAGGCATCGAGTCTGGAGAAGGAAAGCCCATCGATCGCGGCCTGATCTAGCTAGCCGGTTTTTTTCAAAGACGGGTTATGGTGCGGATTGGTTTGTCCAGCCAGTTCATACAAGCCGTCCATATCAATCAATTTAATGTGGCGCTGCTTGATTTGGATTAAACCGGATTCGGCAAACCGGGAAAGCATGCGACTGACCGTTTCGATTTGAATTCCAAGGTAGCTACCAATTTCTACGCGACTCATGCGCAGATCAAATTCATTGTTGATGTACCCGCGGGCTGCTAGGCGCTGCGACAGGTTCAACAAAAATCCCGCAAGCCGTTCTTCGGCGCGTAAACTTCCCAACGAAAGCAGGTGCCGTTGGTCCTGAGTCAATTCGCGACTGAGGATGCGATGAAATTGGTGTTGCAGTACGGGGATTTGTCTAGCCAGATCCTCAAATGCTTCGAAGCGAATGATGCAAACCTCACTCTCTTCGAGGGCAATTGCATCGGATTGGTAATGGCCTTCGCCAATCCCATCCAATCCAAGGATTTCGCCAGGGAGGTGAAAGCCTATAATTTGAAGTCTGCCATCGGGAAGCGAGTATTCCGTTTTTAGAGTGCCAAAGCGGACGCTGTATACGGAAGTGAGTGGACTGCCATGCCGATAAAGGCTTTCGCCCTTTTGAAGTCGAACCCGTTCCTTTACCAAGGAATCAATTTTAGCTACATCCTCAGCGGACAATCCAACCGGCAGGCAAAATTGCCCCAATACGCATAATGAGCATTTATTGTTGGATTCGTCTGGGAAGATGTAATTCATTTTGGCTTTAATTTAGGTGCAAGTTTATTCTATTAGCGTTATGTCCCACAAATTTCTCTATAACCCCTGCCCCGATGCTGACAATTAGCCTGCTTTTAGCCATTTTTTTGGGTGCTTTGGTCAGTGGTTGGCATTGCGCCTTGATGTGTGGCGGAATCGCAGCCGCAATTGAGCGTCCAATGGTAAAAATGTCGCCGATGGCCAATAAACCCCGTCTTTTTTACCAGCAACTGGTTATGCATCTGGGTAGATTGACGACTTATGTATTGCTTGGAGCTCTTGCCGCATGGCTTGGTGCAGGGGTTTGGCAGCAAAATTGGTTACCCATTCAACGCCCGCTCTTTGCACTAACTTCGTGCATTTTGATCGTAATGGGTTATCGATTGCTCCGACAAAGCCCTGCTGTTGGGTTGGGTCAGGCCGGTTCTTGGTTTGGGAGCCGTTTGGCGGGCTATTGGGCTAAATATTTGGGTGGACTTGCCAGTTCCCCTTCCCGTTGGTTTAGTGGGATGCTGTGGGGTTTATTGCCATGTGGGTTGATATACAGCGTACTGCCTTTAGCTTTTTTATCAGGAGACCCTCTATCGGGGGCAGGGATGATGCTGGCATTTGGTTTGGGAACGCTACCCAATTTATTATTAATTTCCCGGTTTTCAGCATGGCTAACCCAAATTGGACAATACCCCTGGGTTCGGTATTTGGCTGCCGGGCTAATGTTTTCAGCCGGAATATTTGGCTTGTATCGCGCTTGGGTTTTGCCAGAAGCGCTCTTAAAGGGCGGTTTTTGCTTTACCTAAAAAGAGGTGGGAACTAAATTACGGCTTTGCCACAGCGTCGATGCCGTGAGCGAGGTCTGGATAAAAGCAGTCGGCAGAAAGAGTATCAAATAAGCCGCTTCGTTGGGTAATGTCGTGGGGTTGGTGATCCAATCCGCACAGGACCAGTTTTACCCCCTTTTCCTTGCATAGGCGATTGAGTTCAAGAAGGGTATCCATGCCGCTTGAATCGATGTAGATGATGTTTTTTAGATCGAGAATCAACGTATCGGAAGGTAAATTCTGTTCAATTTCCTCAAGCAGTTTGACCGCTCCAAAGAAAATAGCCCCATAGAGCCGATAGGCATGAATTTTTCCGTTTTGCCCTTCCAGGGCAGGGTAGGTAATCGTGCTTGCACGTTCACACCGAGACAGGCTCGAGATGCGGTATATGAAGGTGATGAAGGCGAGAAGGAGGCCAACCTCAACCGCAACCGTGAGGTCAAGGATGACCGTGAGTCCAAACACGCTGAGCATGGTGAGACGGTAGGGGAGCCGAAATTGCTTGAGGTCAAAGAATTTTTTCCATTCCCCCATGTTCCAGGCCACATATACCAAGATTGCGGCAAGGCTGGCCAAGGGAATGTTTTTAGCCAGGGGGGCGGCAAAAAGGATGACGATGAGCAAAGTCAGGGCGTGCACTATTCCCGCTATGGGTGTTCTGCCCCCGCTTTGAATGTTGGTAACGGTGCGTGCGATGGCGCCTGTTGCCGGCATGCCGCCAAAAAATGGCACAACCACGTTGGCAATACCTTGCGCCATGAGTTCCTGATTGGAATTGTGGAGATCGTTAATCAGTCCATCTGCAACCCGGGCGCAGAGCAGGGATTCGATTGCGCCCAGCAGCGCCAGCGTTAACGCTGGCGAAATCATGAATTGGGCGGTACTCCAACTGATGGCCGGGAGTTGAAAATGCGGCAGACCAGAGGGAATGCCGCCAAAACGGGTGCCAATGGTTTCTACCGGAAGGTTGAATACGCTGGTGGCAATCGTGGCTAGAACCATGGCGACCACGGTGCCTGGTATCAGACCAAGCCATCCCAATCGGGGTTGAAAGGCTCTCCAAAAAATGAGAAGACCTAGACTTCCAAATGACAGCACAAGGGCAGTAGGGTTGATCGTATCTAGCGCGAAATAGATGGCTTGAATCACGGCAAAAAAGTGGGAAGGCATTTTTTCAATCGATAGCCCCAGGAAATCCTTGATCTGCGAAAGACCGATTAAGAACGCAATCCCATTGGTAAAACCAATAATGACCGCAATTGGGATGAAGCGAACCAACGTCCCCAGCTTCATGAGGCCCATTGCAAAAAGAAAAACCCCCGACATTGCCGTTGCCAACAGGAGGTTTGCTACACCATAGCGATCAACGATGCCGTAAACGATCACGATGAATGCGCCTGCGGGCCCGCCTATTTGTACCTTACTGCCTCCCAATAGGGAAACCAGTCCGCCTGCGATGACCGCGGTAAAAATTCCCGCCTCGGGTTTTAATCCGCTGGCAATAGCAAAAGCCATCGCTAGCGGCAACGCGACAACTCCAACAGTCAGTCCGGCAAACACGTCTTTTGTAAAAAGTTGGCGGTTGTAGCCCTTGAATGAGTCTAATAGTTTGGGATGGAAAAACATTGCTAGTAGGCGTTTTTGGGAATGGATTCGGAAGATCGAATTTTGAACTGACCAAAGACGGCGGATGTTGAGGTTGTCGTTAGACCAACCCAAAGTATCGCGATGGAGGATAGGACTGGTAGGAGCTCGAAGTAATTCATAAATGCTTTAGCAATTCAGTTATCCTTTAACCGTGGATTTGCCGATAATGATCATTATATTTGCTGCTAATTAGCATTATCATGGCTGGGAAGCAAAATAGTTCAATTTAAAGGGAGCGGGTATATGTTTAAGCATTTGTTGGTGCCAATTGATGGCTCAGAGATTACCAGTAAGGCCTTAAAAAAAGTTGCTGAATACGCCAAGGCGGATGGCGCTATGGTGACCTTGGTGTATGTTTCGGATCCAATGCCCCCGATGGTGTATTCGGACAGCACAATGGGCTATGGGTTTTCTCAAAAGGAACACAAGAAGGTTTGTGACGAATTTGCAAAAGGCATTTTTAAGAAAGCCATCGCTCAATTGGGTTCAGGTGTGCAGGTGCAAACGCAGCATATCTCCCATCCCAGTTTGGCTGAGGGCATTCTTGATGCCGCAAAAAAATCAAAAGCCGACGTCATCGTCATGGCTTCGCATAAACGCACCGGCATTAAGGGCATTTTGCTTGGTAGCGAGAGTCATGAGGTTATTGTGCATTCGAAGTTGCCCGTGTTGGTTCTCGGGTAAACACGCTTTACTGCATCAGGCCCGTCTTGTACGGGTCTTATTCAGATGCCGATCATTCGTTGGTAATGCTGCCCAATAAGAGTAGCGCTTTAGTGAGTTGACCGCTTTCGCTATCACGCATCGACCAAAGATCCAACTGCATACTGGGGTTGTAAGGGTCGACATAGACCCCGTCTTTTCTAAGTTCAAAGTGCAAGTGGGGTCCTGTTGATCTGCCGGTTGTTCCTACATAGCCAATTTCAAAACCTCGTCGTACCTCATTGCCCAGTTCCAAATCCACGTTATAACTACTCAAGTGGGCATAGTAGGTTCGGTAATTTCCGGGATGCTCCAAGATGATGAGGTTCCCAAATGCGCCGCTAAACCCCAAATGGACGACCTTGCCATTGGCCACGCTAAATACTGGTGTACCGATTGGGGCAGCATAATCAATCCCCATGTGCGCGCGATACCGTTGCGTCGTTGGGGTTGGGGCAGTTGCTGAGGCGGCATTTGTTTTTGAGGGGGCCCGTTTTTTGGTAACCGGAACATTTCCCACGCCTCGGGAGATGCGTCGGTAGCTTAATGGGTTGGTCCAAAATGACCGCTCGATGGCATCGCCATTGGCAGTATAAAATCCCCCAGGAATGTCTCCACGGTCAACCCAAAATGCGCTGGCAAACACGTCTTTCGAATTGGGATCAACAATCTCCACGGCCCAAATTTGGGCCCAGCGTTCACGGTCGCCAAAGTCGACAATAATTCGCACTACGCTGTTGGTGTTTTCAAGGGAATTGTTTTCTTCCGGGTATATCTGCTTGATCAAGGAATTGAGTTCCCAGATCAATTCAACAGGAAGTTTGTCGCCCAGTTTTTTTTGATCATATAAAACATCCCGCAGCGGCATTTCAATTTCACTGTAACGCTGGAATTCGTCTTTGAGATTGTCTTGCTGCACTAAAAAATTGCCAACTGAGGAGGGGGTGAAAGTGAGGATTTCGGATTTCTCATCATGAACCGGGCCATTCATGATGCTTAACGATTCAAAGCGATTGCGTTTTCCCAATGCAAGCGCATAAGGAATGCAACTTCCCCGCATTTTTGAAAAAAAGCCCTTGGTTTGATTTTTAAAAAATTCAGAAAGCTCGGCATTTTCATATCCGATGTTTGCAGGAAGGCTGGATTCATTTAGGCTACGGCGAATGCAGCCCCGTTGAATTCGATAGTCCGGATTTCCTGCGGAGTCGCTGATAAATTCATTGTCATCGTCTCGATCAATCAGGGCTGGAGCAAGTCCGCTTCCACGACGAGACTTTGATGGCAGAGAGTCTTTGAAGCCAACCTGTTTGTCGTTTTGAGTAATAATTATTTTTTTACGCGCAGAAGTCGACTTTGAACTTTCTTTTGTTTTACTGGATTGCGCATGTGCCAATGAAATGGGGTTAATCCCATTTATATTCACAATTCCCGGTAAGGCAATCACAAGGAACAATATTGGCATCCTCATGAGGGATGGCAGGCAGTTAAATTTCAATTTCACAGGGTGATTATCTAATATTGTGCGAATCGTGCCTTATTTTTTTGCTGTGTTGCAGCATTTACATAAGGCGAAAAAGGGTATAGTTCCACCATCGATCCTGAAGGAGTGGTTTATGTTGCGTAATGTTCTATTAATCGTTTGCACAATGATCAGCCTTGTTTTTGTGGGCAACGTCTTCGCTAAATCATGTTCCGATATGTCTGCGGAAAAGAAGTTGGCTGGAGCCGCTAAAAATAGTTTTCTAAAAAAATGCGAAAAAGACGCCAAGGCTAGTTGCGAGGCCGACTCCGATGAGAAGAAACTCAGCGGCGCAGCTCGCAACAGCCACATGAAGAAATGCGTTAATGATGCTGTAGGCGCACCGGCTTAATTGTCGTCGGGGGCAAGTTTTAGAACTTCAAAAGCCGCTTTCAGGCGGGTTTCGTAGTTCTGCTTGACGCGTGCCGCTTCTTCCGGGGTCCATTTGCGGAACCCTTCCCCTTTGGACATGCCGCTTTTGCCAGCCTTCACCAAATCCATGACGCATGGGGGTGGCGCAGTAATGTTCGATAGCGAGGGGTAAATCACTTCCGCAGCCAAAGCCATGCCTTCCCAACCCGAGATTTCTTTTTGGGTCATCGGACCTACTGCTGCATAACGGAACCCAAAACTATAACGCACGGCGGTATCAATGTCGTCCGGAGTAGCAATGCCTTCTTGAACCAGTGAGAGCGCTTCACGCATGAGCGCATGCTGAATTCGGTTTGCTAGAAATCCCGGGATATCGCGTTTGACCAGCACCGGTTTTTTCCCATGTTCCCGATAAAAACTGCAGAGTTTTTCAGCCAGGGACGGATCCGATTGCGTACCGAGAACAATTTCGACCAACGGCACAACGTGTGCAGGCATAAAGTAGTGGGCATTGAACATCCGATTGGCGGTCTTTAATCCGGCGGCAATGTCGCTGATGGGAAAGCCGGAGCTATTACTGCCTATAGGTACGTTGGGTGGAACCTTTTTATCAAGATCAAAAAACAATTGTTTTTTGAGGTCCAGTCGTTCCGATACGGTTTCAATTACAAAATCGGTATCGGACCAATCGGTCCAGTCGGCAATGCTGCCGGCGAACAATTGTCCGGATTTACTGCGCCATAACGGATCAATTGCATCGCTGCAGGCCTCAATCGAGGCAAAAATGGATTTCGCTTTTTCTTCATCCCGACCCAAAACAATTGTTTTCGCTCCGCAAGCCAAAAATCCGGCTGCAATGCCAACGCCCATTGTGCCGGTACCCATCACAATAACTTTGCTCATAAGTCACCTGTTAACCAAAAGTCGCATTATTCATCATTTACGGCAATCTTGCGATTTAAATCTCGCTACAATATTTTTTTGTCAAGGAATTGCCATGTCGATGATTGAATCAGTGCACGTTGCTTCGGTTGCAGTACCTTTGGATAAAGTAACCTCTTTCTCAACGCGAACGGTTTCTGAACGGCATTATTGTTTAGTAAAGGTTCGCAATAGGGATGGGCTAGAGGGGATCGGATTTTGCTACGTGGGCAGCGCTGGTGGAGATATTGCTAAAGTTGCCGTGGAGCAATTGTTGGCGCCGAAGTTGATTGGGCAAAACAGCCACCGTAGTGAAGGCTTGTGGATGGACATGTATAACGAATCCATGCTTCAAGGCCGCGCTGGATCCGTCATGCGCGGAATTTCAATTTTGGATGTGGCGCTCTGGGATTTAAATTCCCGTGTGGCGAAATTGCCCTTGCATCAGTTTTTGGGATGCGTGGTTGACGATCGCGTCCCCGCCTATGCTAGTGGCGGCTACTATTTGGATGGCAAGACGCCCGCCAAATTGGGCAAGGAAATGGAGTCCTACGTCAAGTTGGGTTTTAAGGCAGTCAAGATGAAGGTAGGACGGCTTTCGCCGCAAGAGGAGGAGGCTCGCGTTCGCGCAGCCCGTAAGGCGATAGGCGACGAAGTTTTATTAACCTTGGATGCCAATAATGCGTGGCGGGATTTGCCAACCGCCCTCGAATATGTTCGGCGCTTTGAAGCCTATAACCCGTATTGGATCGAAGAGCCATTTTCACCGGATGCGATTGACTTGCATGCGGCACTGGCACGCAATACTTCCATACTGGTTGCTACTGGCGAGATGGAGGCTGGTCGTTGGCGCTTTAGGGAATTGGTGGATGCCGGAGGTGCGGCGATTCTGCAATCCGATGCAGCGGTTTGCGGTGGTATTAGCGAGTGGCGAAGGATTTCAGCGTATGCCGATTCCAAGGGCGTCACGGTTTGCCCCCACTGGTTTCATGATTTACACGCCCCATTGGTCGCGGCGACCCCGAATGCCAGATTCGTGGAATTTTTCTTGGACGATCAGGTGCTGAACTTTCGGCGCCTGATTAATAAACAATTGACTTTCAAGAATGGCGATTTATTTCTACATCAAAGTCCAGGACTGGGTTTCGAATTTAATGAGGCTGAAATCAAAAAAGTGGCGGGTAAGAGCGCCTGGACTAAGATTGCATGATCTTTTTATCAATGCGTTGCTAAATATCTCGGGAAAAAATGGCTGATGTAAGAACGGTTTCTGTTGCAAATGCAGAAAAATTTATCGCTAAAGTATTGGCTGCAGGAGGGGTGCCTACTGACGATGCAAAACAAGTTGGTCAGCTCATGGTTTGCTCGGATCTCGCCGGTGCTGATGGGCATGGCATTTTCAGGCTGCCTGCTTATATGAAACGGATTGAAGCGGGGGGTGCGAACTTGCATCCCCAGATTGTGGTCGAGCGCGATCGAGGCGCGTCTGCCTTGTTAAATGGCGATAACGCATTAGGCCATCTGGTAATGGCCAAGGCGGTTGATTTGGCAATTTCTAAGGCGCGGGAATTTGGAGTGGGCTGGGTTGGAAGTCATCACGGTAACCATTCGGGGGCTGCTTCTGTATACGTTCGGATGATCGCTGAAGCAGGGTTGGTGGGGGTTTATATGGCCGTGGGAAATGCGAACCACATGGCCCCGTGGGGCGGAGTCGATCTCTTGCTATCAACCAATCCCATTGCGATTGCGGTGCCCGCAAAAAATCGTCCGATCGTTCTTTTGGATATGGCAACGACGGTTGCTGCTTATGGCAAAGTGAAATTGGCGGCCCAGCGTGGTGAACAGATGCCGCAAGGTTGGATGATGGATAGGCAGGGAAAGCCGTTAACCGATCCCCAACGTTCCAGCGAAGGATCCCTATTGCCTATTGGCGACTATAAGGGTTATGGTCTGGCGTTAATGGTTAGTCTGTTGGCGGGATCTTTGAATGGCGCCGCCGCTGGAAAACAGACGATTGATTTCAATGCCCACCATGATCTGGTTACCAATACGGGACAAGTGGTGCTTGCGATCGATCCTTCCGCTTTTGGGGATGTTGATGCGTTCTTAGATCGGGTGACTAAGGTTGTGGAGGATATAGCCAGCTCAACAAGACTTCCAAGTGTTGACAGTATTCATATTCCAGGAGAGGGCGCAGCAGCAACGGCTACTAAACGGATGGCCGAAGGGATCCCCGTTTCGGATGAATTGTTGCGATCTTTAAATGAGTGTGCGGCGCGCTTTGGGGTTGAGCCCTTGCTGACCCAGTCTTAGCGGATGAGGTAAGCTCAACGGATTCAAGAACGCATTTAAATTGTCTGGAGACTTTATGTTGTTAAAGCAATTGGGATTCATATCCCGTCGGCTGGTATGTTTTGCGGGAATGGCCGCATCGATTATGGGTACTATGGCATTGGCTGCAGGACCTGTTAATTATCCAGACAAGCCCATCAAAATGTTTATCGGTTATGCGCCTGGCAGTTCGACCGATATTGTGGGAAGAATGGTCGCTCAGGATTTAAGCCTTGCTCTTAAGCAGCCGATTATTGTTGAAAACCGGGGCGGGGCTGCCGGTGCTCTTGCGGCCGATGCGGTTGCTAAAAGCAATCCCGACGGTTATTCCATTTTATTCGCGCAAAATGGTTTGGCGATCAGCGTGGCCTCCAATCCAAAACTCCCCTTTAACGGTTCGAAGGATCTCATCCCGGTAGTTGGGGTTGCAGCGACACCGCATATTTTGATTGTGAATATCGATTCTCCGATTAAAAGTGTGGCCGAATTGATTTCAAGCCTGAAAGCCAATCCGGGTAAATTGAGTTATGCCTCTTCTGGAATTGGTAATTCAGACCATATGGCCGGTGAGCTGTTTTTATCGTTAACCGGTTTAAATGCAATCCACGTTCCGTATAAAGGCGGTTCGCCGGCCGCTACAGATGTCTTGGGTGGTCAGATTGATTTCTACTTTGCTGGTATGCCTGTAGGCTACCCTTTGTATAAGGCCAATAAGGTACGCGGTTTGGCCGTAACCAGCAAACAGCGTTATAGCGGCACACCTGAATTGCCGACGATGTTGGAGGCGGGTGTGGCTGAATACGATATGACGCTATGGCAAGGTGTTTTTGTTCCAGCCGGCACTTCAAAAGAAATAATTTCCCAGTTGAGTGCGAGCGTTCTGAAGGTGCTTGATACCCCGGAAATGAAAGACCGTTTTGTAAAAGCGGGCGTGCAGATCGCGCCTTTAAGTCAGGCGCGTTTTAGTGATCTCTATTATTCCGATATCGCTCGTTGGAAGAAGGTCATCGAGAAGTCAAACATCAAGCTGGATTGATTAACAAGACGACATTCAAAACTACACCGGGTTTAATGGTGTAGTTTTGAAGTGGCGAATGCTCTGGGTGATTAATACCAAGGCGAATCCAACAAAACCGACAACGTCTGCTGAGGTGGATGGGTAGGCCAGAGCAACTCCTGAAACCACCATGATGATGCGTTCTGGCCATTTGGTTTTTTCAATGAACCAGCCTTGAAGACCGCCTGCCAAGCAAATAATTCCCACAATGGCCGTAAATGAAATCCAGGCAATCTGCATCCAATCGGCTTTTTGAAGCGCATCCATAGAACCCATTAGTAGCAACGACGATCCCGATTTATCTAAAGTAAACATAAATGGAACCAAGATTGCAGGCGCTACGTATTTCCAGGTTTGCATGGTGGTTTTATAGGGATCGCCTTTGCAAATCGCCGCAGCGGCAAATGGGGATAAGGCTGTCGGGGGCGAGACTTCAGACAAGACGGCGTAATAAAAGATAAACATGTGGGCTGCAAAAGCAGGTACACCTAGGTTGATCAAGGCGGGAGCTGCAATCACCGCACAAATAATGTATGAAGCCGTTACTGGAACGGCTAAGCCGACTACCCACACGACAAGCGCGGTAAAGATTGTCGTGAGGAGTAACGATCCGCCGGCATATTCAATGACGATCGAGCTGAACTTTAGCCCAAGTCCGGTAAGGGTTACCGTGCCAACAATGAGTCCGGCGCCAGCACACGTGGCGGCAATGGCGAGAACACCGGTTGAGCCTGCTGCCAAAGCTTTGGTCAGATTGGATTGATATAGACCCGATAGCAACGGTTGCTTTCCGGTGAACCAGTCCCAGGAAATAATTGCGGTATCTCTACGCAACATGCTGCTGGCAGCAGAAACGACGGTTGCCCAAAATACGGACATGATCGGAGAAAACCCATAGAGCATAAAAACGACAATGGAAACCAAGGAGAAAAAATGGAACCAGTATTTTTTGGTTAGGCTCCAAGCGCTTTCGATTGCTTCAAATTGAATTTGCTTCATGCCGTATTTTCTGACGTCAATTTCCACCATGACGAATAGACCCAAATAAAACAGGATGGTGGGGATGGTTGCCATGAGCAACACGTCGAGGTAAGAAATTTTTAAGAAGTCTGCGATCAGAAAGGCTGCAGCCCCCAGAACGGGTGGCGAAATGATGGCGCCCAATCCGCCGGCAGCCAATAACCCGCCTGCGGCATTTTTATCGTACCCAACTTTATCGAGCATTGGGGCGGCGACAGAACCTACGGTAACCGTTGTTGCTACACCCGATCCAGAAGGGCCGCCAAGCAGGAAAGAGGACATGACGATGGTTCGGCCTACTCCAGAAGATTTTCCGCCCATTGCTGCAAAGGAGAAGTCGATAAAAAATTTACCTGCCCCGGTAAATTGTAAAAACGCCCCAAAAATCGTGAAAAGGATAATGAGGGTCGCAGAAACATCTACCGCTGTTCCAAAAATACCTTCAAGCGTCATGTACATGTACCCGACAAACCGGTCGAGCTCGTAGCCTTTGTGGGTCCATGGCGCCGGTAGATAATTTCCAAACAGGGCATACAGGATAAACATGACCGTTACGCTGACCAAGATCATCCCGTTGGTGCGTCGCACCGCTTCCAAAATTAAGCAGATTAACGCTACTCCTACGAGGATATCCATTTGGTTGGGCGCCGTATTTCGATCTGAAAAATCGTCCCCTCCCGCAATGATGTAGTACAGGATAAATAAAGAAGTGATTGCAAAAATAACATCCCACCACTTGAGTCTATTTTTAAAGCGCGCAGCAATCGGAAAACTAAGATAAACCAAAAACAATACTAAGGTAACGTGTACCGTTCTGAGTATTTGGGTTGGAACGATTGAGTAGGCTGCATACAGATGAAACAGGGACATGCCCACCGCGATGAGTGTGAGGAATTTGGCTAACGTGCCTCGATAGCTATTTGAATCGCCCTCTTCCTGTGCAATGAGTGCATCCAGTTTTGCCTGGGTGATGCTATCGATGTGCGATTCGTCCATGTCCCTACCTAGTAATAAAAAATTTGCCCAAACTGCTTAATTGATCTTGACGTTGTGTTCCTTGAAATACTTCAGAGCGCCTGGATGAAAGGCGACTGGTGAGGACTTGGATTTTTGATTCTCCAAGAGCACATTAATGTATTCCTGATGGGTGCGAACCAAATCAATTTTGTGATCAAAAATAGCTTGGATAATTTTGTAGGCTTGGTCATCAGGCATGTTGGCGTTTACAACCAAAATATTGGCCACAGCAGAGACCTTATTGTCTTTTGCCATTCCGCTATAGGTGGATTTTGGGATGACGGTGGGAAAGTAGAGATCCCCATATTTTTTATTCATGGCAATGGATTCGTTGGCGTTGTCGATCATGACGATCTTCATTCCCGGACTATTGGCTAAATCCGTGACAGCCGCGGTTGGCAATCCCCCCACCCAGAAGAAGGCGTCAATTTTGCGGTCTTTGATGGCATTGACCGATTCCGCCACGCTGAGGCGTTCACGTTTGACGTCTTTGTCTTTATCAAGGCCGGCAGCTTCCAGTTCTCTAAAAGCCATCACTTCGGTGGCGCTACCGGGTGATCCAGTGCTTACGCGCTTGCCTTTAAGATCGCCCATTGATTTAATGCCGGTTGATTCCACTGTTGCGACATGCATGAGGTTGGGATACAGAATTAGCAGTGTGCGCAATTCGATTTTCTTGCCGGTAAATTTTCCTTCACCAACCTGAGCGTCTTTTGCAGCGTCAGCCATCACAAATCCGACATAGGGTTTGCCGGTTCCAATCAGGTTTAAATTGTCTACGGAGCCTCCGGTTACTTCGGCGGTTGCAGACATGCCGGGAATGTATTTTGATAAAACGGATGCCAATCCTCCGCCCATCGGGTAATAAACCCCTCCAGTTCCGCCGGTGGCGATGGAAAGGTTTTCAGCGTTGGCATGGCTAAAAATGAAGGCAGTAGCAATAACAAGGGTCTTAAAAAGTTTCATTGCAATTCTCCTAGAGAAATGAAAAATCCAAATTGGGTTATACGCCGGGCATTGAGAAGTTGATTTTTTGCAATTCGTTTAGCAATTTATTTTGCTGGTCAATGGTTAATGGCATCAGTGGCGGACGCATTCTTAGCCAGCCGTCATTTTTGCTGTAGTGTGCGACTGCGGTTTTCATGCCCGCGATCATCTGATACTGGGCGAAAATGGAGCGCACCTGATCCAAGTCGGCTTGTCGCTGATCGGCATCGGCAGCTTTCCAATTTGCCGCAAGACTGGCAATGGCTTTTGGGTTCACGTTTGCAGTAGCAGAAATGCATCCAATTCCACCTGCTCGAAGGGTAGACATTAAAAATACCTCACTGCCGGCATAGACACGAAAACCATGTGGGGCAAGCAACTTGATAACCGATTCCGTATATTCCCAATCGCCAGAACTGTCTTTCATTCCCACGATGGTTTTGGGATAGGTTTTTACCAAGTGCTCAAGCAAAGCAAGGCTTAAAGTGATTTTGGTGACGGGAGGAATGTTGTAAATATAAATCTGCAATCCACTATCCCCCACTTGCTGGATTACTTCGGAATAGTAAGCAAAAAGTCCGTCATCCGAAACGTCTTTGTAATAAAAAGGGGGAAGCATGAGTACGCCAGCGCATTTTCCTTTGACTGCCGCTCGCGTCATGGTGACCGCATCATCCACAGAACACGCGCCTGTGCCAGGCATCATGTGGGCCGGATTCAATCCGCCTGCGAGTACCTCATCAAGTACGCGCAACTTTTGCGAGGCAGACATGGAGTTGGCTTCGGAGTTGGTGCCAAAGATTGCCTGACCAACGCCATTGGATTCTAGCCATTGGCATTGCTTTAATAATTGCTTGGCATCGGGTTCGCCGTTTACCAAAAATGGGGTTAGTACAGGAGATAGGACGGCGGGAAGTGTTGAAGGATGAGGGGTCATAGGATCTCCAAAGATGGTTTAAATTGGCGTAAGTAGAGGTTGTTGATTAAAAAAAGCTTCTAAATTGTCAATACTTAAATTCGTCATCGCTTGGCGGGTTTCGATCGTCGCG
This sequence comes from uncultured beta proteobacterium, assembly GCA_903826775.1. GTDB lineage: Bacteria > Pseudomonadota > Gammaproteobacteria > Burkholderiales > Burkholderiaceae > Polynucleobacter. The sequence continues at coordinate 71,836 of CAIKFU010000097.1, forward strand.
CTGCCAATATGCGGGGTAAGCAAGACATTATCGAGGGTCAATAATACCGAAGCGGGGTTGGGCTCATTTTCGAACACATCAAGAGCGGCCCCGGCGATCAATTTTTGCTGCAGTGCAATGATTAGGGCGGCCTCGTCCACAACGCTTCCACGGGCAATATTGACCAGATAGCCCTTAGGACCGAGCGCCCGAAGGACTTCAGCGTTGATCATTTTTTCTGTTTCAGGGCTGGCAGGGCAGGCAAGCAACAGCACATCGACTTGCTCAGCCAGTTCTTTAACTGTTGATACAAATTGATAGGGAACATTTTTCTTGGAAGGGCCGGTATAGCTGATTTGAACCCCAAAAGGATGAAGCCGTTTTGCTAAATCTTGACCAATACGACCCATGCCCGCAATACCGATCTTTTTGCCAGATAGGTTTGTGGTGATTGGAAATACTCGCTTGGACCACTCTGCATTTCGGACGAATTGATCGGCGTCGTGTATGCGGCGAAGCAGACTAAAAAGCATGCCGATTGCAAGCTCACACACTGCATCGTTTAGGACGCCAGGGGTATTGGTGGCCTTGATACCCTGTTTTTTTAGGTAATCAATTGGAAGGTTGTCGTATCCAACGCCGCATGTGGCAATCAATTTGATGCTGGGGATCTGCTCAATCAGTTGGATCGGTACGGTGGTATTTGATCGCACCAGGATTGCTTCAAACTGTCCAGCAGGGGCAATCCCTTTTGGGTCGGGCAATCGCGCTGTTTGAATACGCCGATCAATTTCTGCCTGCATAATTTCAGGGAAAGAGCCAACCTGCAGCACCGAATTGACGGGGATCATGTCTCACTACCGTTTTTATTGAAATAATAGAAGCCATTGTAAGTGGATTTAATTGCGCATTACCCACAAAGGAGAATAAAAGATGTTGTTTACGCCAGCTGAAACCAAAGTAGCGATTGTGGGTGGCGGCACGATGGGGGCCGATGTGGCTACCGTGTGTGCTCGAGGAGGGTGCGCAGTTCAGGTTGTTGAGGTGACTACTGAACGCCGCGCCCATTTGCCCGATTACTTTGTAAATAATATGACTGAGTTGGGTTACGAGCACCGCACCCACCTACTTTCTCTGGCGGGTTCTTTGGATGAGGTGGATTGGTCGGATGTCGATTTGGTGATTGAATGCATACCTGAGAGGCTGGACATCAAGCAGGCCTTATTTGCAGAACTGGAAAAGCGGGCGAATGCTGAGGCTGTTTTAGCAAGCAACAGTTCAAGTTTTCCCATCAGCGAAATTGCAAACGGTTTGCGTACTTCCGCGCGCATGATTGGCTTGCATTTTTTTATGCCCGCCCATCTGATTCCATGCGTTGAAGTTGTTTACGGGGAAAAAACCTCCAGCATGGTTGCAGACAGCTTATCTCGGTTGATGACTTCATGCGGCATGGTGCCCGTAATAGTCAAAAAAGATTTGCCTGGCTTTCTTGCTAACCGTTTGCAACACGCTTTATCGCGCGAGGCATTTGCCATGGTGGATGCCGGTATTGCCTCGTTGGAGGATATTGATAAAGCCGTACGCTTTGGTTTTGGATTTCGTTATTTAGCTGCAGGCCCTGTAATGCAAAGGGATCATGCAGGTCTTGAAATTCATGCGGCTGCAGGGGCGAGTATTTATCCTTCGCTGAATAACTCTCCCAACATCGCGAAATGCTTGAGTGATCGTGTCAAGAGCGGCAAGTTGGGTATGAAAACCGGAGAAGGTTTTTTTCAATGGACCCCGGAGACCATTAAGGCAGAGCGAACCCGATATGACGATTTATTGCGTGCTGGCTTAAAAATCATTCAAAAGGATTTGCCCGAGATAAAATAATTCCCTTTTTGGGGCGCGGCGTTACGACAAGTCCTTTAGGTGTAACTTGCGTAAATGCGGCGCTAATTTATAGGTAACCAACACTACTGCGACGGTAGCGGCCCCACCAAAAATGATTGAAGGCACCAACCCGATCATGCTCGCTGCAATTCCCGACTCTAGCGCACCAAGCTCATTTGACGAGCCAATGAATATGCCGTTGATCGAGCTAATTCTTCCGCGCATGTGATCTGGTGTAGTGAGCTGCATGATGCTGCCGCGGATGACTACTGAAACCGAGTCGCAGCAGCCAGAAAGGAATAGGAAAAATCCGCATATCCAGAGATGACTTGAAAGCCCAAATCCAATAATGGATACACCAAAGCCGGCAACTGCCATGAAAAGGTATCGACCCGAGTTATGAAATATCGGACGCCTTGCCAAAAGAATGCCGGTAATAACTGCTCCAACTGCCGGAGAGGCACGCAGTATTCCTAGCGTCTCAGGTCCTGCATGCAACACCTCTTTTACAAAAGCGGGCAAGATCGAAACGGCACCACCAAAAAGGACGGCAAACATATCCAATGCCATGATGCCGAGTATCAATTCATGGCGTTTCACGTAATGAAGGCCTTCCAAAAAACTGTTCAAGAAGTTTTTCGTTGAGTTTTTGATGTGGTCGTTATTGGTCTGAATAATTGTGACGCCGTACAGGCCCAGCATTCCGCAGAATGCTGCCAGAGCATAAGCCCATTCCAATCCGGCAAATCCGATAACCAGACCACCTAATCCAGGGCCAGCGACAACGCATATCTGAAATGCCGAAGATGCCAGAGCTGTATAGCGGGTCATGTCCTCGCGCGGTATCATTTGCCCAAATAGGGCCTGATAGGAAGGTCGGAGCAGAGCCCTTCCGATACCTATAAAAGCAACTCCGGTATAGATGAGCGGAACCGGTGGGTTTAACCAACCGAGTGCGATTGCAGTTAGAAAAAGCGCAACACCAATGTGAATAGTGCTTGCAAGCGCGGCGATGGCGCGTCGGGAATAATGGTCAACCGCATGCCCTGAATACAAGGCAAGCAGGAAGTATGGAATGAGCTCTGCTAAGCCGATGAGCCCCAGTGAAACGACGTTTTGGGTAATGCCATAAAGATGCCAACCAACAGCCACCATCATGATTTGGTAGCTTAGTGTTGTACCAACACGGTAGAGTAAAAGGGTTTTAAATGCTTTATTGGCGATCATGAATTTACGATAGTGTAAGGGAGAACCTGGTTTATTCTTATGCCTATGAAGAAAAATATACTTATCTGGGACCTACCCCTGCGCGTATTTCACTGGCTGTTGGTTCTTTGTGTTTTAGGCGCGGTATTTTGCGTAGAGGTGCTTGATGACGCGATGCAATGGCATGGCTATTTTGGTTATTGCATTTTGGTTTTGGTGTCCTTTCGTATTGTCTGGGGTTTTATTGGTCCCGTTCATGCCCGCTTTACCAGTTTTGTACCAACACCAAATCGCCTGAAGAAATACTTGCAAGGCAAAACGGCAGGCGGTTTAGGGCATAACCCCTTGGGTGCGTTGTCCGTAATCGGTCTTCTGGTTGTTCTTGCCGTGCAAGCCGGTACAGGGTTATTTGCCGACGATGAAATCGCGTTTCAGGGGCCGTTGTCAAAGTACGTACCCAATTTTGTAGTGGAACTAATGTCCAAGGCTCATGAAATCAATCACACATTCATTTATTGCCTAATCGCCTTGCACCTTGCGGCAATTTTCTTTTATCAAAAAGTGAAGGGTGAAGATTTGATTCGCCCGATGATTTTTGGTGAAAAACATTTGGATGTCGATGAGCATACCCAGGATTTGCCAAACCATTTGCGTGAGGCCGCAAAAGATGGCTGGGGACATCGCCTGCTGGCATTGCTGCTGATCGCGGGAATTGCCACCCTCTTTATTTATGGAGTGGTTCGCTAAATCCAATCAAGGTTAAGCATTGTTGATTGCGGTAACAAACAATGCTTAACAAGGTTCAGTGCTTCTTAAGTCGGATTACTTTTTCCTGAAGTCGTCGTGGCAGGCTTTGCAAGCCTGACCGACAGCGCCAAAAGCTTTTTTAACGTTATCCAGATTGCCAGATTGGGCAGCCGAATTAAGGTCAGCGGTGGCCACTTGCAATTTGTCGGCAGCGGATTTGAATTTGGCGTTATCCGACCAAATTTCCGGTAGGGCTTTGCCCCCTTCGGTACCTGGACCAAAGGCTTGCCAAGGAAGGGTTGAAAGCGTTGCAACGAGGGCTGCATTTTTTGCAACGTCATCCTTGTTGTAAGGTGCTTCACCCTTTACAACTGCACCAATGCGACCAAAGTGGTTTGCCATGACGGTTAAGGCGCTTTGGCGATACTTGATGGCATCTTCAGGTTTTTGAAATTGGGCCAATGCGGCACCAGTTGCGGTAACGAGTAATACTGGTAAGGCAATTTTTATGCCGAGTTGACGAAAATTCATCAAAATTCTCCTGATTGTTGTTGTTAAATAAACTGCGTTGAAAGCATATCGGAGAAAGTTAAACCTTGTTTAGAGTAGGTGTATTCCAAAAATTATTTGGATGGGGATGGTCAGCAGATTGATTATCCAAAGGAAAAAGTCGCCTAAAGGTCGCATCCATAAATTGCCGATTATTCCGGCATAGGCCAGAGCCAAAACGATAAAAAACCCATATGGTTCGATTTTTCCTAGGGCGATGGATTGGCGATACGGTAGTAGTCCCGCAAGAACCCTACCGCCGTCAAGAGGGGGTAGGGGGAATAGATTGAAAACCAATAAACCCACATTCCACTGAATGCCGGCTACGGCCATTGCGGTGAGGAATTTTTCGTCAATGCCAAATCCTAGGAGCAGGGTCAATAGAATTGCCCAGAGTAGGCCTTGCGCGAAATTGGCCCCTGGTCCGGCTAATGCCACCCATATCATGTCGATTTTCGGTTTTTTCAATCGATCAAAACGGACCGGAACGGGTTTTGCATAACCAATCAAAAAAGGCGATCCAAGCAAAATCAGCATGAGTGGTATCAGAATTGTGCCCACTGGATCAATGTGTTTCATGGGGTTTAGGGTAACGCGCCCTAGAACATAGGCGGTATTGTCGCCAAGCAGTCGTGCCGCATAACCATGGGCAGCCTCGTGGATGGTGATGGCGAATATCAACGGAATCGCCTGAATTGCTACAGCTTGGATAGAATAGTCAGTAATCATGCCAATATGATATCCATAGGAGTGAATTGTGACTGATGATAAGAAACCCGTAGCAAAGACCCCGGCACGCGCAGTGGTTGCCAAGCCGCCTGCCAGACCTCCGGCTGGAAAAGGCCCCCAAGGTGGCAGCGGACGCCCTCAAACCGGTTTTGGTGGGGGCAAGGGCATGATGCGCAAGGCGGGGCGAGGACGATAGTGGATAATTCCATATTTGATTGATATGCATAAAGAGGAATTAACATGAACGAATGGCACAACGAGCCCAAAGAAGAAATTAACAAGAAAATCCTTACATTGATTGTGATGCTCGCTGTGGCTACTAGCATGGCAATCCTGTTTGCTTTGGTTGCAGCTCATACAGGCTACGTTTTCAGATAAATCGATTTAAATCACCTAATGACTCGTTATCGCCAGCCCGCAATTTTTGCCGGTCATGGCAGCCCTATGTATGCCTTAGAGCCGAACCGCTATACGGAGGCTTGGGGAAAGTTGGGTTGCAGTTTAAAGCGCCCCGATTCAATTTTGGCTATTTCAGCCCATTGGGTTACTCGTGGGGTTTGGGTAACCGCTATGCCAATGCCCAAGACAATTCACGATTTTGGCGGTTTCCCCCAAGCGCTATTTGAGGTTCAATATCCAGCCCCCGGGAGTCCGGCGTTAGCGCAACGTGTTAAGGAGTTGCTGAATGTTCCTGTTGTGCTTGAGGAGAATGAATGGGGTCTTGATCATGGCACTTGGTCGGTACTCAAGTACATGTACCCCGATGCGGATGTGCCGGTTGTGCAATTAAGTCTGGATGGCTCCCTTAGCGCGCAATCCCACTATGAGCTGGCGCAACAACTGCGCCCTTTACGAGATGAGAATGTGTTGATCGTTTCGAGTGGAAATATCGTGCACAACTTGCGTACCATTCGTTGGCAAGATGATGCCGACCCTTATCCTTGGGCCACCGAATTTAACGATTTGTTTGTTTCCGAAATGCTTTCCGGTAGACATGAAGCCTTGATTCATTGGGAATCTCAAGGAAATTCTGCCCACTTATCGATTCCGACCCCCGAACATTATTGGCCTGCTTTGTATTCTCTAGGACTTCAGCTTCCTGATGAACAGGTTGCGGTAGTTATTAATGGAGTTGAAATGGGCTCCATCAGCATGTTAAATTTTTCCGTTCAATAGACGCTGATCATATGTGGCTTTCTGTGCTCGCAATTTTTTTTGGCGCCGGTTTTGGAGCCCTATTAAGGGCGGGTTTTAATGTAGCAGCCAGCAATCTGGATAGCACCGTTCCAATGGGGACTCTCGGCGCAAATTTGCTAGGCGGTTACTTGGTTGGATTTGCGGTAGCCTATTTTGCGAACAATCCGGAAATTTCCCCCGAATGGCGACTCTTGGTGATTACTGGCTTCTTGGGGGGATTGACAACCTTCTCCAGCTTTTCAGCTGAGGTAGTGAATTTTATGCAACGCGGAGAGTTCGGTTGGGCTTTGGGTACAGCACTAGTTCACCTCATCGGATCGTTAGTGCTGACTTTTTTAGGCATACTCAGTTATCAAGCGTTAAAGTAATGATTGCTTGCAGATTCACTCCGGTTTGATGTTGGCGATCTTGACTACGGCACTCCACTTGGCTGCTTCGGATTTAATCAAGGCAGCAAAATCCGCAGGTGCTCCACCGCCAATTTCATTTCCCTGAGAGAGCATGAGTTCCCGAAGTTGAGGGTCCTTGAGGGCTTCATTGGCTGCAGCATTCAGTTTGTCGATGATGGCCTTAGGTGTTCCCTTAGGCGCAATCAGTCCTTGCCAATTCAATACTTCCACCTTGGGATACCCCGCTTCCGCAAAGGTAGGCAAGTTTGGCAATAAGGGCGAACGCTTTTTGCTGGTGATGGCAATGGCCCGCAATTTGTCAGCCTTGATGCTTGGCATGGCAGAGTACATTTGATCAAACATCATGGTGACGTTTCCAGCCATGAGATCCGTGAGGCCGGCTGAACCGCTTTTATAGGGCACATGAATCATGTCGATGCCTGCGCTTTGCTTAAACAGTTCTGCAGACAGTTGATGGCTGCCACCAATTCCACCGGATGAAAAAGTGAGTTCACCAGGTTTTGCTTTGGCTGCCGCGACGATGTCTTGAACGGTTTTGTATGGCGAGCTTGGATTGACCATCAAGATCAAGGGGCCTTTTTCGATTAGGACGATTGGCGTGAGGTCGGTTTCTGGGTTGTAGCGCAAGTTTCCAAAGAGGGTTTTGTTCACTGCCATTGGGGCAAAATTTCCCATGCCGATTGTGTAGCCATCGGGAGCGGCGCGAGCGATATATTCAGTCCCTATATTGCCGCCAGCGCCTGGCTTGTTATCAACAATAATGGGTTGTTGCAAGACCACACTCATTTTTTGCGCAATCTGCCTGCTGCGTGAGTCGGCGCCTCCGCCAGCTCCGTAGGGAACGATAAAGTTAATGGGCTTGTTGGGATAGTTTGATTGCGCCCACGAAGTATTCACTGCGAATAAGGTTGAAATGATTGCCAGAAGAAGGAGGGTGATTGGTCGAAAGGCGGGCATTGATTTTCCAGTTATGTATCCAAATGCAGTTGTAAAAGGGATTTAAGAAATCGTTAAATGAAACCGGTTAGCCCAATCATAGCGCCAACCGCAATCAGATACAACGGGTGCCAACGGGTGAAATACGCCGTTCCTATTGTGAGGATTGTGATGAGGTAGGCGGCGGCATCGTGATTGATTTGCGTAGAGATTTGCCAGGCGGAGGATAAAACCAATCCCACTGCTAAAGCACTGGCGGCGTAGCGAATGATTTTTTGTTTCTTAGGGTCTTTCATATTGACTATGTAACGCTGCAAATAAAAAATCATGATGGATGAGGGCCAGCAGATTGCAAATGTAGCGATTAATGCACCGGCGACACCGCTGACGTGCCAGCCGATTAAAGTCACCGTCATCATGTTGGGGCCGGGTGCGCCTTGAGCGATCGCAAAAAAATCGGCAAAGGTTTGTTGGTCAATCCAGCGCTCTTGATTTACCGAAAGCTCAAACAGTGCCGGCAATAACGCATTAATTCCGCCGAATGCAAAAAGTGAAAATACCGACAGCTTTAAAAAAAGGCTAATGAGGGCGCTCATGGAAGGCCGGCCTTTCTCCAGGCAAAATAAAATGCAAATGGGGCAATTATGAGAACGACAAGCCCAAGTCCCAAATGAAATTGCGTGACTGCCAATATCGTTGCGGTAATTACCAGCAGAATTGGTGGGTACCGCACCTCATCGCGGAGCATTTTCAATCCTGTAGCAGCAATAAGGCCTACGCCTACTGCGGAAATTCCCCGTAGCATTCCTTGAACCGCCTCAAGATAACTGAAATGCTGATACAAAATACCCAGCAAAATGACGATCGCAATAGGACCGAGAACTACTCCGAGCACCGCGGCGACTGCCCCTCGTATCCCTGAAAAATGCGAACCCACGCAGACGGCCAAATTCACAATATTGGGCCCAGGAACAACTTGGCAAACCCCCAACATGGAACTAAATTCTTCAGAGCTTAGCCACGCTTCTTCTTCAACAATGGTTCTTCTTGCCCATGGTAGAACCCCCCCAAAACCGGATAAGCCGATTTTGCTAAAACCTAAAAAAAGCTGTAATGGAGTGCGTTCTATCAAAAGGGAGGATCTTTAATTAGGCTTAAAGGGGTGTGGGATCGGTTTTTGAGTAAGCCATGCTTCTAGCGTTTGCGTAATACCAGTGGAGAAAATCTTAAAGATCGGTTCGGCAATAAAGCCCAGATGTGGCGTTACCAGCAAATTGGGAGTGTTGCGAAGAGCGTCCTTTGTTGGCAGTGGCTCAATATCAAAGACGTCAACGGCGGCTTGTCCTGGTCGACCCGCTGCCAGGCCGGCAAGTAAATCGGGCATGTTGATTAATGCAGATCGAGAGGTGTTGACGAGTATTGAATCGGATCGCATCAACGCGAGACGATCGGCGCTAATTAAATCTTTCGTTCCTGGGCCGGCAACCAGATGCATTGTGACCACTTTGGATGTGGATAGGAGCTCCTCAAGACTTACCGATTTTGCATTTTCAACGGCTGCACGCTCAGGAGTCATGCGTGGACTCCAGGTAACCACCTCCATTCCAAAGGCGGCGCCTACCCTGGCTACGCGGCTACCAATCGATCCTAGGCCCATTACGCCTAATCGCTCACCATGCAGCATCGGCAGTAGGGAGTGAATATCACGCCACCCGCCAGTACTCATCAGTTTATTTTCTTCAACCAATCGTTTTGCCGCGCCAAGAATAATTGTCCAAGTCAGTTCAGCCGTGGTTTCTTTCGACGGGCCGCTTGGAGTGAAGGCGATTGGGATGTTGCGTGCGACTAATGCGGATGCATCAAGTGTCCCATTGCGTTCGCCAGTAAACATCAGAAACTTTAATTTTGGTAAGCGACCTATCATGGCTTCGTTAAATGGCGCGCGATCACGAACAATTGCAATGGCGTCAGCATCTTTGACGGCCTCGTATAAAGCCTCATCGCGAAGCAATTCATGGTGGATGGTGATCTTTGCAAGCTTATCCAATGCATCCCAGTTAGAGAAACGGCGAAGGGCGCGTTCATAGTCTCCGAGGATGACAATATTGGGCAGTTGTGGCATGTTGAATCTTTCTGTGAAGTTGTTAGTCAGGCTGGCTAAGGCTTAGGATTTGTTTAAGGTCTGCAGCTTTTCCTAAATTCCATAAGGCCGATATTAATTGCCGAGTTTTTTCTTTGCCAATAATCGGTTCAGTCAAGCCGGTAAATTTTTGTTCAAGATTGCTATCGGTCATGGGGTTTTCTACAGATCCAATGGCATGCTTAATGAAGATGTGCACTTGCTTCCCATTTTTCAAGATTGCGGTAACATCGACGGATGCTTCATCAATGGATAGATCGGTTGTAGCATTCACTTTGCCTCGTAGGGCGACGACATCAGCTCGATTGACGATGTTATCGGCATACTCACCTTCTCCGGCTTGGCCAAAAATTAAACCAACCGCACAACCATGGTAGACGCTGAATTTTCCTTCGAGACCATCTTTTGGGGTTTTTTTGCCCGTTAGCTCTAGCACAAGTGGGTGGACTCGAAGCTCAATGCGATCCACATCGTCAGCAGCAACGCCTTGGGCGCGTAGTTGCGCGCAAGCGTCAATCGCGGGGTGAATCACGATCCCGCAGGCAAACGGTTTGTACGTGTTCAGCGATATTTCAAAGGATTTTCCCAATTCGCGATCGATTTCCGACCAGTCGGCCTTCGTAGAAACCGTTTGAATGAATCCGCGTCCAGCCTCAAGCGCTTTAGGGCTGGCTGTAAAGCCATGTTTTGCCAATAAGGCGGAAAGTTGACCAGCACGCGCAGCGCCCCCGGGGTGAAATGGTTTGGTCATGGTGCCAAATTGCTCTCGCATGCCCACAGGTTGGGATGAGGCTATACCTAGAGCCATGGTGGTTTTTTGTGCATCCAGCCCCATTAGTCTTGAGCAGGCGGCGGCTGAGCCAAGCATGCCGGTGGATCCCGTAATATGCCATCCACGGTGGTAATGATCTGGATACATGCAATTGCCTACACGGCAAGCCACATCGATCCCTAAAACCAAAGCATCAATCATTTGTCGACCATTGACCTGGGTGTGCTCCCCAAGCGCCAGGATTGCGGATGCAACAGGACCTGCGGGATGGATAACGGTTTTCAGATGGGTATCATCAAAGTCAAAGGTGTGCGAGCTGATGCCGTTAATGAGGGCCGCTCCTCCCATATCCACCCGATCTTTGCGGCCAAGGATGCTGGCTTGTGGGGCTGGTTGAAATTCGCGAATGGCCCCAAGGGAGGATTCCACGCTTTCATGTTGGGCCGCGCCAACTGCACAACCCAACCAATTGAGGAAAGTGCGATGTGCCTCATGTTCAACTTCGTCCGTCCATCCCTTACTGGGGTGGGTGGCTACAAATTCAGCCAATATTCGGGTTGCTGGCGGCGCGTTGAAATCCGCTTGAACTTGTATTGCGTTTGACATGATGATCCTATCAGATGGTGTGGTTATTCGATTTCAATATTGCGATCTTTGACAAGCTTTGACCAGCGTGCAATATCGTCTTTCATATAGGTTCCAAATTGTTGTGGAGTAGTAGGCATTGGAATAAATGCTTCGCTGGAAAATTTATCAAAAAATTCTGGGCTTGAAAGTATTTTATTTAATTCGGCATTTAACTTTGTGACGATTGGTTCTGGTAGTTTTGCAGGGCCGATCAAGCCATACCATTGCTGGCCCTCAAAACCCTCGTATCCCAATTCCTTAAAGGTTGGAATATTGGGGGCGACCGGGTTGCGTTTGGGCCCAGTGACTGCAAGCGCTCGCATTTTGTTGGTATTGATGTACGGTAATGCAGCAAACAAGGATGGGAACATGGCTTGGGTTTGCCCACCCATGAGGTCGGTAAACGCAGGAGCAATGCCGCGATAGGGAACATGAACGCAAAAAAACTTGGCTTCATGTTTGAATTGCTCCATTGCGAGGTGTGTCAAAGTGCCGGGACCTGCTGAACCGTAACTAAATCTTGCGGGATTCTTTTGGGCGTAGGCGACAAATTCCTTTAGGGTTTTGATCGGCAAATCCTGATTGATAACCAACACGTTGGGGGTGGCTCCAATCAGGCCGATTGGAGTGAAGTCCTTGATGGCATCAAACGGCAGTTTGCGGGTGGCAGGATTGGTCCCGTGCGAGCCTACATAGGCAACCATCAGGGTGTAGCCATCGGGAGCGGCTTTTGCGGTAGACAATGAAGCAATGACACCCCCGCCGCCTCCTTGATTATCAACGATGAAAGATTGGCCGGTAGCCCTCGTCAGACGATCCGCCAATGCGCGGGCGATATTGTCTAAACCTCCCCCAGCTGCAACGGGGGTAATCATTTTGACCGGTTTATTGGGGTAGCTATTGCCCTGAGCCAGACTTGAGTGGGATCCAAGCGATATCCACAGCGAGAAAAAAATGGTGGATAGAATAAAAACCGGCTTTTGCCGGTTGGAAAAAATGGACATGTCTCTAGCCTATGTTTTTTAGAGTAATAATGTGGTGCTGCGTTAGGATTTTACTATTGATGCCAAATTCTTTTTGATGGAGAAAAAACCGTGATTTTGGAACATTGCGATATTCAGATTGATCCGAGTAAGGATAAAGAGTTCGAGGAGGCCATCTTGCGTGGCGTTGAAACGGTTATTGCGAAATCCAAAGGGTTTAAGGGGTTTAAGGTAAACCGCAGCGCTGAAAGTCCATCCCGTTACGTATTGATGATCTACTGGGAGACTTTGGAAAATCACACGGTAGATTTTCGGGGCTCTCCTGCATTTGCAGATTGGCGGGCAATCGTGGGCCCATTTTTTGCAAAACCCCCGTTTGTAGAGCACTTCAGTTTGGTAGGCAAGTCCAATTAAATCGGCTTGGAGGAAAGGCCGGTTACGTTACTGCGGTTTATTTCGTATTGACTGTTCTTTGGCGATGGAATCGAGCGTCGGTTCTAGCGCCTCACGATCATCAAATACAAAACATGAGCCATCGTAATGTGCAGAGCCAACCTCTTCAAAGTATTTCAGAATGCCACCTTCCAGTTGGTAGCTGTGTTCTAAGCCAATCTCGCGCATATAAAGACCTGATTTTTCACAGCGGATACCCCCAGTGCAAAAACTTACTAGGGTTTTATTTTCTAACTCTTCTTTGTGGGCTGCAATGGCATCGGGAAATTCTGTAAATTTTTGAATGTTAAAGTGCAAGGCATTTTTAAATGTCCCATACTCAACCTCAAATGCGTTTCGGGTATCAACCATTACTACTGGGCGTCCAAAATCATCGGTGCCACGGTCCAACCAATCGCGCAATTTTTTTGCTGCAATAAAATTGGCTCGCCCGTTTTCCGGGGCGATGGTTGGATGATTCATGCGGATGATTTCGTTTTTGATTTTCACCAGCATCCGACCAAATGGTTGACTGTCAGACCAACTCTCTTTGACCTCAATGGGTTGAAAGCGGGCATCAGCTCGCAGCCACTCTAAGTAGCTGCGAACAGCTTGTTCTTCGCCCGCCAGAAACAGATTAATTCCCTCGTGGGCGAGCAAAACCGTTCCTTTTAAATTGTGTGCGTTGCATGCGTTAAGCATTGCTTGGCGCAAATCCCCCAATTGCTCTAAAGTGACAAACAAATAAGCGGCGATGTTTAGTACGGGTTTCATTTTTCATCTCATGTAGCTGCACCTTGCATTATCGAGCATCGGTCGTGAGGAATGGTAACCTTATCAGTCTTAATTGCGGAGGATGGATAGCATGCGGAAATATTGGAAGTTGGTTAAAAGCCTGTGGTTGATAGGGTTATTGCTATTGGGCTACGTCGGTATTGCAGCCGCTCAAGGAAGTGGGGTTGGGTCATGGCCAACCCAAAAACCGATTCGCTTGATTGCGGTTTTTCCTCCTGGAGGATCCGTTGATCAAGTGGCTCGAATCCTTGCTCCGGCATTGCAAAACGAACTTAAGCAAAATGTGATCGTAGAAAACATCGGCGGGGCTTCCGGAGTCATTGGTACATCCGCAATGACCAGGTCGGATCCAGATGGGTATACCTTTGCAGTGGTATTTGATACCCATGGTGTCAATCCCAGCCTTAAGGATAAATTGCCCTATGACACCATCAAAGATATTGCGCCTGTGACGCTCATTGGCACATCGCCAATGGTTCTTGTAGCAAGCAAGAATTCCGGAATTACCAGTTTTAAACAATTGGTTGAGATGTCCAAAGAGAAGAAGCAATTTAGCTACGGCTCCATTGGAATTGGTAGTCTTGGCCATTTAGCTATGGCACGATTGGCGAATACCGCCGGATTTGATTGGAACCATATCCCCTATCGTGGCGGCGGTCCGCTGATGCAGGATGTCTTGGGTGGTCAGGTTCAATTGGCGATAGGTTCCGAGTTCTTAGTCAAGCCCCATATTGATAGTGGCGGCGTCATTCCTTTAGTTGTCACAACGACCAAACGCTCTCCAGAATTGCCAAAGGTGCCAACCATTGCTGAAAGTGGATATCCTGGATTTAATGCGCCCGCATGGTGGGCGATTCTGGCTCCAGGCAAAACACCCCCTGCAGTTATTGCCGCCATGAATCAGGCGGTCACCAAGGCTTTAAAAACACCCGCGGTTGCTGAAAAGTTTCGGGCACAGGGAATTGAAATTGTTGCGGGTAATCCAGAAGCGTTACGGGATTTCATTGGCAAACAGATTGCGATCTGGGGAAAATTTGTCGTTGAAAACAATATTAAAGAAACACCATAAACAAGCCCCATTCCCTGGAGAAATTTTTGCATGTCTAAAGAACGTTTAATTCCCTACCAGCCCATGGATTTGGCTGAGCCTGCTGATCTGGTTGCAGCAATTCGTAAGCGAAGAGGCGGTCAATTCATCAATCTGGATAGGATGCTTTTGCATAGCGTTCCCATTGCCGAAGGTTGGAACCATTTTATTGGGGAAATTCGCAACAATTTATCGCTTGATCCAAAGTTGCGCGAATTGGCTATGTGTGGTGTTGCTGTTTTAAATGGGGCTGAGTATGAATTCTTTCATCATGCCCCTCCTTTTAAGAAGGCCGGCGGAACCGATGAGCAGGTGGCGGCGCTGCGGCTGTTGGGGCAACCCGCATTCCCAGTCGATTGTTTTAATCCGGTGGAGAAGGACGCTGCAGAACTCACGTTGCAAATGACTCGCAATATCCAGGTTGACGAAGATTTGATGGGTCGATTGCGTGATGCTCTAGGGAATACCAATGTTGTTGAATTGGTAAGCGTCATTGCAGCCTACAACATGGTTTCCCGTTTTTTAATCGCCCTTCAGGTAAACCCAGAAGAGCATCCTCCGGCTTAAATTAGATAAGGCGATTTTAAGCAATGATCCGAAATATCCAAAGCATCATTCCTTCAATACCCACGTCGGATGGGGCTGGGGTGAAATTGCGCCGCAGTTTGGGCGGCCAAGGAAATTTGCGTTTAGACCCTTTTTTAATGCTCGACGAATTCTCTTCAAACGATCCCAATGATTATGTGGCCGGATTTCCTTCTCATCCGCATCGTGGCTTTGAAACGGTCACGTATATGCTTGAAGGGCACATGCTGCATGAAGACCATTTGGGGCATCAGGGCCACTTGAAAAGTGGAGGCGTGCAATGGATGACTGCCGGCCGCGGCATCATCCATTCCGAAATGCCCCAGCAGGTCAGTGGCGCCATGCGTGGATTTCAGCTGTGGATTAATTTGCCTGCAAAAGAAAAAATGAAGCCGGCTGCCTATCAAGATATCCAAGAAGAGAGTATTCCAAAGCTGGCATTAACTGGTGGCGGATCGGTCAAGGTAATTGCCGGAGAGTTCAAGGGGTTGGGCGTTTCTGTGCATGGCCCAATTTCGGGTATTACTACAGCACCGTTATTCCTGGATGTGCATTTACCTGCGAATGCCATGTTTGATCACGCAGTGCCTAGCGAACACCATGCTTTTTTTTATGTATATGAAGGCGATTTGGATTGTGGCGAGCCGATGGTTTCGGTTCCAAAACAGGCTGTGGTGGTTCTTGGGAAGGGTGATCGACTCAAGGTAAAGGCAGGCCCAATGGGCGCGCAGTTTATTGTGCTTGCCGCTTTGCCTTTGCATGAGCCTATTGTGCAGTATGGCCCTTTTGTCATGAATACCCGCGAGGAGATTGAGCAGGCGATTGAGGATTATCAAAATAATCTCTTAGTGGGTTAGTTTTATTGTTAGGCTAAATTTTCGAAATATCCCAACTAGAGGACAATGATTCCTTCAGTGAAAAGAGGGTGCATGACTACTGTGCAAGAAGATGCTATCGGTCATCAAGAGGAAATTGTCTGGAATGAAGGCGAGTTGGTATGCCAAGCGCATTGGAGATCTGAGAATGGAGTCTTGCCGCCTAAGCGCGTAATTGTTGCTGACGATACCTTGACGGCGGATACCGCCTATCGCTATGCATGCGAAGGGGTTGCCATTTTGTGGAAGGGTGATTTTCAGAACGCTCGGCAACTCTTGCAAGCCATCACGCGTAGGGTGGATCGACCATCAAAAAAAAGTAAAAAGGATGTCGACAAAATTCTGTCTCCTCTCGACAGATTTAATCAGCACCGTTTAAAGCAATCGCAGAGGGCAAGAATACTGGGTTCTGTGCTGATGGCTTGCAATGCCGATCACAGCATTGCTTTGCGTCGTGCGCCAGATATTTCAAAAGCTTGCATTGAAGCTTATGGATTGGCAAAAGACCCTTACGTTGTATCGCTTCGGGAATTGTTGGGGGTAATTGGCGCCCATGAGTGGCGCAAGAATGGGGTGTTGATTCCCGCGCTTAGCAACGACATCGAACTGCGTATTCATCCTCACTATGGTGTTTTTTCACCCGTGCGCGGTGAGTATGTGCAACTGGTTTTAAAAGCGCCTCTGCCAAAGGCTATTCAAACCAATTCACTGGCTTTCGATATTGGCACGGGTACCGGAGTGCTTGCAATTGCATTGATTTACCGCGGCATTGCTCAAGTGGTTGGAGCCGACCAAGATCAGCGCGCACTGTCCTGCGCAATGGAAAATATCGCGAGATTGGGCCTTGAAACGCAAGTTCAAATTATTGAAGCCGATTTATTCCCGCCCGGCAAAGCGGCCCTTGTAGTGTGCAATCCGCCTTGGATTCCGGCTCGACCAAGTTCTCCGTTAGAGCGGTCGGTTTACGATCCTGAAAGCCTCATGTTAAAAGGGTTTCTAGGTGGTCTGGTTGATCATCTGCTGCCCGATGGTGAGGGTTGGTTAATCCTGTCCGACCTGGCGGAGCATTTGGGTTTGCGCACCAGAGAGGAACTGTTGGAAATGATTCACCTTGCTGGCTTAGTTGTGCTGGGGCGCCTTGATGTGAAACCGCTACATAAAAAAGTATTTGATGGCAAGGACGCATTGCACTCTGCTCGCGTTGCTGAAACAACGTCTTTATGGCGCTTAGCACCGGCGATTAAATAGCGGTGGTTGTGAACATGGAACAAAGAATAAAGGCCGCAAATGCGGCCTTTATTCTTTGATGGTGGAGTCGGCGGGAATCGAACCCGCGTCCGCAAATCCTCTACAGCAAGTTCTACATACTTAGTCATATCATTTGATTTAACCGGCCTGTCGCGGATTGACACGCTGCAGACTGGCGATTCGCTAAATTTTCGAGCCA
>CAIKFU010000098.1 GCA_903826775.1 uncultured beta proteobacterium
AGATTGCGCACTTTTGCTCAATGTGTGGACCTAAGTTTTGCTATATGAAGATCACTCAGGAAGTACGTGAATATGCTGCCACTTTAGATGCTAATGGCAACCCCAAAGTAATCCCAATTACAGTAGAAGCCTCCAAAGGTATGGAAGAAAAATCCATCGAGTTTCGTAAACGCGGTAGTGAGATTTATCAGTAAATATGAATAGCAAGTTTGCCATAGTCGGGGCTGGTCTAATAGGTCGGCTTCTAGCTGTTGCGCTTGCACAGCGCGGGGCGCATGTAGATCTGTTTGAGATAGGAGGTCCTGAAGCATTAGAGTCTCCTGCTCGTATTGCTGCTGCTATGCTTGCCCCACTTGCTGAATCCACTATTACTGAAAATAATGTGGTTAATATGGGTGTCTATAGCCTACCGCGTTGGAAAAAAATTATTGGGGAGCTATCTACTCCGGTATATTTTCAACAAGATGGCACATTAATATTGTGGCACCATCAAGATACCAGTGATGCCGAACGCTTTGCTGCCCACCTTAAAAAAAATTGCGCTGCTAATAATTTACTTTCTGCACCACAACACCTCGATAGAATCGCCTTACATTCAATTGAGCCCAATATTGCCAATCGCTTTACCCAAGGACTCTACCTTCCAAATGAAGGTCAGCTAGACAATCGTCAATTACTGGCGGCTCTTCTACTTGAATTAGATATTCTCAAAGTCAATTGCCATTGGCATACTTCTGCAGAACCAGAACAATTGCAGATAACAAATGGATATCGCTGGGTGATTGATTGTCGCGGCTTGGGCGCGAAAGCTGCATGGCAATCGCAACATGAATTATCCGATTTATCATCATTATCGACTAATTTAGCTCAGTCAAATTCACTGCGCGGTGTACGTGGCGAAGTGATTCGTTTGCATGCACCCAAAGTAAATCTACGTCGCCCAACGCGCCTCATCCATCCCCGCTACCCTATCTACATCGCTCCTAAAGAACATGATATTTATGTTGTAGGCGCTACTGAAATTGAGTCAGAAGACTTATCTGAAATGAGCGTTCGTTCTGCCATGGAATTACTAAGTGCGGTTTATACCGTGCATAGTGGCTTTGCTGAAGCGCGCATTTTAGAAATGGCAACCCAGTGTCGCCCTACACTTAAAGATAATTTGCCAGAAATTCGGGTTAAAAAAACAATAAATACCTCTGGCTTGATGATGATTAATGGCCTGTATCGCCATGGTTTTATGATTTCTCCTGCAATACTCGATTGCGCTTTGGAATTATTGGAGAATGCTGAAAGCAAAACCGCCTTGGACTTAGGTCTAAGCATTCAAAGAGAGCCTAGTTTGGAAAGATTGTCCGCATGCGTGTAATCGTGAATCAGATTGAACATGAGGTTCCTAAGGATAGTATGGTTAGCCAGCTTTTAACTCAAGTTAATGCGAAGCCACCTTATGCAGTTGCAGTGAACCTGAACTTTATACCTAAAACACAATACGCAAATCAGCTCTTACAAGAGAATGATCAGATTGAAATCATCGCTCCTATTACTGGCGGCTAGAAATATATTAACCCCTTTGTGATGACATCTCCCTTTCTTAAACAATTGAATAATTCAGATGCGCTAGTGCTCTATGGCGAGACTTTTGCGAGCCGCCTTTTGCTTGGCACCTCGCGCTACCCTTCCCCGCAAGTGTTAGAGCATGCTGTACAGCTTTCCAACCCTGGAATGATTACCGCGAGCCTACGTCGACAAAGTAGCTCAACTGGAGAAGTGCATTCTGGCTTTTGGGATCTCTTAAAAAAGATGGCTGTGCCCGTTCTACCAAATACAGCTGGTTGTCATAGCCCACAAGAAGTTGTCACTACCGCGCAGATGGCTCGCGAAGTATTTGAAACCGATTGGATTAAATTGGAGCTAATTGGCGATGACTACACTCTTCAGCCAGATACTTTGCGCCTAGTTTCTACCGCCGAAACGCTTATTAAAGATGGCTTTAAAGTATTGCCCTACTGCACTGAAGATCTTATCCTATGCCAACGCTTGGTTGATGTTGGCTGTCAGGCGATCATGCCTTGGGCGGCGCCAATTGGAACCGGGCAAGGCCCCTTAAATCCCTATGCGATGAAATTATTACGCGATCGACTAAATGTGCCGCTACTAGTTGATGCCGGTCTTGGACTTCCATCGCACGCTTGTTCTGTTATGGAATGGGGGTTTGATGGTGTACTTTTAAATACTGCCGTTGCATTAGCTGACGATCCGATTGTAATGGCTAAGGCCTTTTCATTGGCGGTCAAAGCCGGTCGATCGGCTTACCTATCTGGAGTCATGCAAGCCCAAAATTCAGCACAGGCTAGCACTCCATTGGTGGGAACTCCTTTCTGGCATCAGGAATAATTTAATGGATATCAATAAAATATGAGCTTAATTCGAGACTTGGCTGAGCAAATTGTTCATGCTCATCGCAAAGAAGATCTGTGTATTCCGATTCAATCATTTAGCTTAGATACTCCTCCACCAACAATTGATAACGAGCATGCTGCCGATCATTATGAATTGGCAGGAACTCTCGCGGCAATTGAGATGGGCTTCATCGAAGCTGATGCAAAGGTTCTTGGAAGAGCTTGGTCACGAATGGTTTATCAGGATGGGGGGTTTAATCCATCTATCTGGCCTTGTAGACCAGAAAATTTTAATTTACTTCCCTGGATTAGAAATATAAACCCTAAGGCATTTCCCGAATGCCCAAAACGCCTCGGTTTATATGCGGTTTTACCTAATTCAGATTGGGTAAAAAGGATGGTTGATGCTGAGGTGCCAACAGTTCAGCTGCGGTTTAAATCAACAGATCGATCTCAACAAAAAAAAGAGGTAATCGAGTCGGTTGCAGCAGTTAAAGGCAGCAAAACACTCCTTTTTATCAATGATTTTTGGGAGGACGCAATTGAAGCCGGCGCATATGGCGTTCACCTTGGCCAAGAAGATATGGAAACGGCAAATTTAGATGCCATTCGAGATGCTGGACTGAGGCTTGGCTTAAGTACTCATGGGTATGCTGAGATGGTATATGTGGATCGTTTTTGCCCAAGTTATATAGCAATTGGCGCAATTTTTCCAACCCCTATAAAAGTCATGCCAACTGCCCCTCAAGGCTTGGGTCGGCTCTATAAGTACGCTAAACTAATGAGTCACTACCCTCTTGTCGCGATTGGTGGAATTGACGAAAATAGCATACATGCAGTCTCTCAGAGTGGCGTTGGGTCTGTTGCAGTTATAAGAGCGATTACCAATTCTGATGATCCAAAAAGTGCCGTAAAACGACTACAAGAATTAATGAAAACTTAATCTTTTGGTTCGCAAATGTAACTAGTCATTCGTTTCCTCTTGATCGTCTATTCGATAAAAATGATGCATATGCCATAACGGCCCTACACCTCCTCCAATACTTAAAAATCGACCCGAATCTAGGCAATCTTGCACATAATCGATCGCCTTAGATACGGATTCACTTAAATCGTAACCATAAGCTAAGTATGTTGCTATTGCGGATGATAGGGTGCAGCCGGTACCATGAGTATTTGGGGTTTTTACACGGCGATGATTAAATGCCTTAGCTTGAATAATGTTTTCACTTTGCCACATTAAGTAATCGGTTAGCTCCTTAGGACTTCCGGCTAAGTGCCCACCCTTTATTAATACAGCTTTGACTCCCATATCCATCAATTCTTCAGCTGCAGATTGAAAATCTTCAACTTGAGCAACTTCCCTGCCTAATAATAAAGACGCCTCATCAAGATTTGGAGTTATCAAGGTTGCCAACGGAAATAAATCCTCAATCATGGCCTGAGCTGTATCATCCCCTCCCAAGCTTGCCCCTGAGGTGGCTCGCAATACTGGATCTAGAATAATTTGCTTTATCTCATAACGACGCAAAACTTTAGCCACGACACTAACAATTTCTGGGCTGGATAACATCCCAATTTTGACAACATCAACCCCAATATCAGAAATAACCGCTTCAATTTGAGCCTCAACAATATCCACGTGAATATCTTGAATATTTGTAACGCCTTGTGTGTTTTGGGCGGTAATGGCAGTTACCACTGTCATGCCGTAGCCTCCTAAGGCGGTAATGACCTTTAAGTCAGCCTGAATCCCGGCCCCGCCCCCGCTATCTGACCCAGCAATGGTCATAACTTTTGGTATTGATGCACAACTGTGCTTGTCGGTTTTCATCTTGCTATAATATCGGCTTATTCCTCGATAGCTCAGTTGGTAGAGCGCCGGACTGTTAATCCGTAGGTCCCTGGTTCGAGCCCAGGTCGAGGAGCCAACCCTTTGCAGAAGTAAGTACTATAAGCGGTGCACTGCCGTCGGACTGGTTAATAGCAAAAGCAAAATCAGCCTCTCCCTCCGAAAATTTGCGCTTCATTGGATATAACTCAAATTTCAGATATTAAGTGCTTTAATTGGATTTACTTTGTACGTCAAACTCAGATTAATAGCTCTCGAATATACGGGTTTCTATTACCCACCTATTTCTTGAAGAGTTTATATTCTTTTCATCTTCGGAGAGAATCTTAAAATATCTACAATTTAGCATATTGCTGATATTTTCACTTATACATAATTAAGAATATAAAATCGGCCTAAATAGAAATATCAGCTACTTTTATTTTAGCGAATTAGCGATCGCTTCACCCCATAATTTATATCCTTGAGCAGTGAGATGTAGGCCATCTACAGTAGTCTCCCATTCGCCTGGGTTAGACATCTTAGTTGAATCGATAAAGGTACATGGTGCGACATTCTTAGATAAGAATCGGGATAGCTCCTCCACCCTAGCCTTGGTTTTATGAAATTTTTTCCGCTCATCTAACCCCCCCAAGCTGGACCCACCCACACACAAGGCGTTTTAGTGCTAGTAATGTCTTTAGTCAAAGCGGTTACTTGTTCCCATGCCCACACTTTAGGAAACTCCCCTTCATAACCAGTTAACGTATCGCCAAGAACAATCATTAGTAAATTTGGATGTTCATTTGCTAGTAGTGTTTTAACTGGGATAGTCATTGCAGTTGTTCCAAGAACTTTTGCAGGACTCTTTCCGACACGATCAACGCCACCACAACGTCCGGCTGGTGAAGCCGTTATCCAATCCTTTGGTTTTGCTGCGCACACCCCAAAAGTATGAACTGCTGCACCTTGGCTTGTTAATGCGTTATGAAGTGAGTTAACTAATCGATCTGGAGCCAGAAGATTACTATCACCAATAATTAAAATCGATAAACCCGATATCAACATAGAATCTTAAAAAGAAAAATATACGGAAGGATGTATGTTAATAATGAATAAAGATTTCATACGCTGACTAATTTTTTTAAATGCTCATAACCAATTAACTCAGAATCTACTTAATATGAGCCATGCTGAATATTTTATCTGATTAAAGGAAATTTAGAAAAATTACTCTATGTCTGAAATCAAAGCCGTTTTCTGCCCTTTAGACACCGAATTAACAATAATCCTCCGGCACCGACCAAAACAAGACCTTTAATCTAGGTTAATGGTCAAAACCCGGTTCCCACTTTTATCAAGATTGGCGAGCCAAATAAGTATAAGGGTCTAGATTTATCTAGGCCCTTTTTATATTATGGCTTCACTATAAATCACCCAATATTCTTCAACTTTTAGCCGGTTTCGCAGTCATCGCCCCTGGTTTTGGAATGCACTGAAAATCCAAATCGATCACTGCCATTGATGATGAGCCGTCAGAACTTAGATCCTCCTTGATGGTTCTAATTACCCTTTCCTGGTCAGCGCAAAACTCTCCAGCAATACGATAAGCGCTAGACTTAACTTTATAAGCATCCCCTTTAGATACTTTGAGGGCATACGAATCGTTTCCTTTTGAAATTACGCCAGATGTTGTTACACATGACGCAAGGAAAATAACAAGTATGCTGGATAACGCAATTTTGAAATTCACAATAGACATCTTGTCGTTCATTTAAAGGAAAAATATCATAAAAATGATAATATCGAAAATCAAATAATTCCAATTGATCTGAATTATGAGGCACTTAATTAATAATAGTCAATTGTTATAAAGCTTAACTTATATACTGCACGAAGTGCCCTCAGCAGTTAATCTGTCTTGCCATGAGATACAAACCGATAGAAATAAAACTATTTTAGACAGCTTCACTTTAGCAAGTAAAGAAGGTATATACATATTGGCAGCTAAAAAAATGCTAAATGTGCAAATTGCAGTCATTCAATTTAAGGAAGGGATCGCAATTACAATGATTGAATATGTTACCTTTCATACGACATGAATAAAATACCAGAACCTTCGGTGGAAAATGGATTTCACGCTCCAATAGCAGAACTGATGCTTGTAAACTATGAAAAATTAACTGGTCGTTTATTGTTGCCGAACGTTAATAATTTAAATCTTTCTCGTCAATTATATGAAGCGTCTTTTGTAGTGCTGGCTCACAATAACGCCCCCGACCCTATATTCATTTATGGCAATCTTAAAGCACAAAATATTTTTAATATGACTTGGGGTGAATTAACATCCCTTCCATCAAGATTATCAGCAGAACCTTCAAATCAAAATGATAGAAAATCCTTGCTCGAACAAGTAAACACTAAAGGGTATATTGAGAATTATTCGGGAATTAGAATTTCTAAAACAGGGCAGCGTTTTCTAATAGAAAATGCAACTGTTTGGAATTTGACTGATCAACAAAATCAAAATATTGGGCAAGCTGCTATATTCTTAGATCCAATTTTGTTAATATAATTATAGGTAATTAGGGCGAAACGTAACCAAAGTACAGTTGTAAAAAGAGTTTAAAGACATTGTCTTTCCGATGATTGTAGCGATACTCGATTTCTTTTAAATACATCGGAAAGTGATACCTTGAAAC
>CAIKFU010000099.1 GCA_903826775.1 uncultured beta proteobacterium
CAAAAGGTACATAGACAAAAATTTAGGCTCGAAAAAATATGGGGATTCATTGCTCTTGCTTTTCGCTCACCAAAGATTTGTTTCTCAGCTTAATTACTGCTGGAACACCTACAGCTAAGGCACCATCAGGTATATCGCATAAGACAACTGCATTAGCACCAATAACAACATCGTCCCCAATCCGAATATTCCCAAGTAATTTTGCTCCAGCGCCGATATCAACACGATTACCTATTACAGGGGCGCCTTTTTTTCCCGTTGTTCTTAAGCCAATGGTTACCCCTTGACGAATAACGACGTCATCACCAATAACTGCATCCCCGCTAATAATAATTCCGCCAAAATGCTCAATCAGTAGTCGATGCCCAACGCGAGTTTCACAATGCAATTCGATTCCAGACATAATCTGACACAGGGTTCTTAATATGCGATACAAAAGAGAAAAAGGTTTGCGTAGCCATGCCCAACGAATCGTATAACGCCAATTACCAAATCGATAAATCGCCATTGCCCACAGACCTTGTCGAGAAATGTCTCTGTCGTACGTTTTCCAGTCTTCTTTTAAAAGATCAAACATTATTTCGCAATTTAAATAAAATACTGTAAAAACATCCAACTCATAAATAAACTATACATTTACCACGGAGTTGGAGGACAAACTTTACCGCCTCGCGTTTCACTCCAAGCACGTCGCATCAACTTAACAACATTCATTGATTCTCGCTCTTTTTCTTTATTCCCCTGTAAACGCGCCCGTAGGGCCCGAATCCAATGCCACCCACCCTCAAGCATGGCAACCAACGCCGTAGTTAGGGCGCCATGATGCTTCCGATAGTACATAAGGGCGCTACGCATGCGCCATAAGGTAAGTTGCGAACCTGAAGATGAAATTTCAACATGCTCAACGGTTTTTGAGGATTCCCCGCCCCAGTGCTTCACCAGAACATCTGGCCAATACCAAATTTGCCAATTTACCTTGTTAAACCGATAGCAGAGATCAACCTCTTCGTAATACAGAAAAAATCTTGGATCAAAAACACCTACTTGATTAAGCGCCGTCTTTCTAATTAAAGTAAATGCTCCTGGCACCCAATCAACACGAGTTGGCTGACCAGAATCATCCCAAGTCCTATCAAAGCGTCCAAAAAATTGCGATTTTGGATAACGAAAAGCCAAACCCGTTAACACTAAAAATTCATTAAGTAATGATGGATAAAGTCGCGCCGACGGCTGCATTTGACCATTGCGATCAATTAATTTACCACCGCCCATTCCAATATCAGGATTAGCTTCAATATAGGCAAGGGATTTTTGCATTGCCCCTTCCTCTACTAATGCATCTGGATTTAACAAAAGAATATATTTGCCTGTTGCCTCTTTAAATCCTAGATTATTTGCTCCAGCAAATCCCAAATTTACCTTGCTGCGTATTAATTTCACCATCGGGAAGGATTCTTCAACCATTTCAGCAGATAAATCCCGTGAGGCGTTATCCACCAAAATCACTTCGATATCCATATCTTTAGTAACAGCAAATAGTTGCTCTATACACGCCCTTAGTATCTCGCGGGTATTATAGGAAACAATTACAACTGAGATTTTTTGGGAAGTTCCCATGGGATCGCTTTCATTTTTGGTTGTCACGATCAGTTCGAATCCACTGAGTAGTAGTTTTTGATGTGCGTACGGTTGAACGAAGCATCATAATCTTCCAAAACAAGTATTTTGGTATCAGCAAAAAAATACCAATCAAAGCTGGAAATGAAATGCCGCCGACGCGTGATGCGGCAAGTACATGGAAAACAAGTACACACAACCCAAACAAGGCAAGAGTTTTTGCCCAATAAAACGGCATCAAAAAAAGAAGAACTAATAAAATCGTATGCTGAGCCAACGGAAGCAGGAGCAAATCAAGCAAAGGATCTAAAAACCTAAGTTTACCTTGAAGGATTTTAAATGCCAATGAGCCGCCATGATCAATTAGCATTCTTAAACGCCCTCCCTCCCATCTAGCCCTCTGTGTTCCCTGAGCAACGCCTGAAACAGGCATATCACCCTTGACAACAGTGTCATCAGCAAATTGAACAATTACACCGTGATCGATCAGTTTTAAATGGTACTCAAGATCTTCCACCACTGAACTTGCGGTATAGGGAACTGTGTCCAATACCCCTTGTCTCAATGCAAAACCATTACCTAAAATTCCTGCGGATAAATTCAAACGATATCTACCTCTTGGTCTTAAGCAATTAAAAGCGCATAAAGCCAGTTCAGCAAGCTTTGTACGTGGAGACCCATCAACATTCAATACGGTATAACGGGTCTGAATAGCTTGAGCTCCAGATTTAAATTGGGCTCGAATAGCTGTCAGCAAATTCTCCTCGGCGAGGCTGTCTGCATCAATCACAATATAAGCATCAACTCCTTCTTTAACTAATGCCTTAAATGCAAAATCAAGCGCAAAACCTTTTCCACGATTTACCTTATCTTGCCGAACCAAGACCCGGGCACCGTTCGCTTCGGCAACAGCTGCAGTGTCATCAGAGCAATTGTCTGCAATAACCACCACGCTTGCTGATCCATCGGCTTTAGCAAGTGCAAAAAGATTCGCTACGGTTCTTCCTATACCCTGGGACTCATTATGAGCCGGAACTAAAAGAACAATGTTAAGGGTTTCGCTTGTTAAGGGACTCAATTCGAACATTAGCCTTCGTATAGGCATTACCCCTGCAATCGAAAGCACAAGCAAATAAATAGTTCCGGGAGTTGTCAGGACTGCTAACAATACTGCTAACCCCAAAAAAAATAACCATGGGAAAGAAGTAATCATTGCCCTCTTCCTTCGTGGGTTGACTCTTCCGATTTTGGATTACCATACCAATATGCAATACGGGCTTGATCCAGTTCAGCATCCGCAGGGCCTACATAGCCCCCTTTCATATGCGGATGATCTCGCCATGGCAAAGTTTTCATTTCTTCTAAGCGCTTGGCTATAAGACCTTCAACACTACTAATCAGCTTAGCAGGGACGCCACCAACGATGCTCCCAGGTGGAACATCACGGGTAACCACAGAACCAGCCGCAACAATTGCATTTGGTCCAATTGTTACTCCCGGCATAATTATTGAGCCATGTCCAATAAAAACATTATCCAAAATATCCACCTTACCCACAGCATCAATACCTATTCCAAAAGCCTGCCTAATCATAGCTACGGAGCCGTCATGCCCAAAAATAGTACAGCCTGTTATGTGAACATTGTTCCCCAACCGTGTGTAAGCAGGATCTGTAAAAACAGTGTTTGCTTGGACATTGCAGCCCTCGCCCATCGAATATAAACCACCATACCGCTTCAAATATTCAGCCCAAAGATAGCCATCCGGTCTACATATAGATTTAAAAATCCTCACCATTCGATTGGTACGTAAGACATACCAAGTAAGCAGTTTTTTAAGCAAATTTTTCATATTTACTCATTTGTTAAGCGCATAGAAAAAATTTGACCAAGTCTAATCACATTCTGCTGAAGATTGTACCGATCAGAGACACGTGCACGACCTGATTCCCCTAGTTTTATACGTAACGTTTTATCGTTCATTAGAACCGACAAAGTATTAACCAATTCAACGACATCGGAAGGGGTCACTAAAAGCCCGTCAATCCCATCCCGGATCAGTTCAGGTATGCCGGTAATTCGAGTTGTGACACATGGAACTCCACTTGCCATGGCCTCCATTAATACAACAGGGACGCCTTCAGCAAAGCTTGGCAAAGCAAACACATCACTTTCCTGATACCAAGCCCTTACTTCCGCCTGATTCAAATCTCCAGTGAAGGTCACTTGCTCATCCAATTTATTTACACCAACCAATTCTCTTAACGCTTGCGCGTCTGGGCCAGACCCCACTAATACAAGACGGAAAACTTTCCCAGAATCCCTTAATAAAGCACAAGCCTCGATAAGAATAGCCTGCCCCTTGGCAGGGGTTAAGCGACCAACGCAAAGAATTGTAAAAAGCCGATCAGGATGATCCCGATGAGCAATACTGTAATCGGCAATATTGACACCAAGAGGACATACCTCAAACTTGTGCCATTGGTTTGGAGGGGAGAGTTTCATTACCTGACTTCTAGCGAATGAGCTAATGCAAATCAAAAAATCAGCAACAGCAATTTTTTCTGTTAACTTTTGCCCTGGAGCATCATAAAACTCATCGGGACCATGAATGGTCAGAGAAATGCTAAAGGGTGTACTTTTCTTTAAAAACAAAGCAATATTTGCAGCTGCAGTTGCAAAATGAATGTGCAAATGTTTGAGATTATTTACCCTCATCCATCTTGAAAGCATTAAAGCTTCCGTAAGGTAAAAGAGCCCAAATACACATTGCTTAATATTCCATCCTCCGTAAGTAAATGCGTAAAATAACCCTCGCAAATAGTAAATAGGGTGGAATAGCCCAAAAAAGTGTCCATAAATAGCGCCCATCAAACCATGTTTCTTCAAGTAGTATGTCGCATCCATTTCATTTAGTTCGTCTGAAGTCATTGCATCTCGCCCGCGATCTGGCTCATTAACGGATGCGCAGAAAATTTTAAATCCTGATTCACGTAACTGCAAAACTTCGCGAAGAATAAACGTATGAGAAACAGAAGGATACCGACTAATTAAATAGCCCATCCGAATGCAATTTTTATCATATTCAACTCCTAAAGAATTGAAATTAGAACTTTTGCTAAAGGCTTGGACTTTTAAAGTCATTTTTGAGACCTCTTCTGCAAAATTTCTCCATATAGCGTAATTGCCGAACTCACTTTTGCCTCCCAACTATAAAAAGACTCAACGCGAAGGCGCCCCACCTTACCTCGCAAACTCCAGTCCTCAGGATTAGAAATTATTTTTGATAAGGAATTCGCTAAATCCTTAGTTACTTGCTCTGGGGAAGTCGGTTCAATCAATTCTCCCACTTCCGTGTCGACCAATTCACCAGGGCCCCCAAAATTAATTGCTATTACAGGTCTTGCTGAAGCCATTGCCTCCAACAAAACAGCTCCGCCAGACTCTCTTATTGATGGCAAACAGAAAACATGGCACCGCTGCATATATTCTGATACACCCTC
>CAIKFU010000100.1 GCA_903826775.1 uncultured beta proteobacterium
TCATTGATCTTCCTAGACCCAGAACCATGGCAATCAAACGCACACAAGCGTTTGTGAGTTTGGTGGACCGTATTTGGAAGCTGATAGAGGACGAGGTGCGTGCATCCCTCAAAGAGGCCCAATCCTAATTGTTCATAGCTCAAAAAAATCGGCGATTAAGTGGCTGCCACAAAGTCACGCTTCATTTTTTAAACTGCATTCACCCCAGACTCCTATACATAAAGCAGGGATCTGGTAGGCATTTCTAAATCAATTTACCTTTCATCAATCCGGTCGGCGCAGTATGATTCAATGGTTCTTATTTTTATGATCATCATGGAAAAGGCGTGTATGAATTTCTCCCGTTCGCAACTCATGGTCGTGGCGATGGCGATCCTTTCAAGTCTGGGTATTCTGTCTTCGTCGGTCCAGGCGCAAACCTATCCGAATAAACCCATTCACATTATCGTGCCGTATGCGGCGGGCGGCGTAGCGGACAACAGTTCGCGGTTGTTTGCCAAGGCGCTAGAACAAGAACTCAAGCAATCGATCGTCATTGACAACCGCAGTGGCGGCGGTGGGCGAATCGGAGCGGAGGCGGTGCTCCACATGCCTGCGGATGGCTACAACCTGCTGCTGACCACCAACGGTACCCAGACCTACATGCCGGTCATGGAGGATTCACTGTCGTATAACCCCATCAAGGACTTCACTCCGCTGTCGCTGATTACCTCCTATGGATTTTTGATGGTGGTCAATCCCTCGCTCCCGGTGAAGAGCGTTACTGAATTCATTGGCTACGCCAAGAAGAACCCGGGCAAGCTCAACTACGCCAGCTCCGGCCCGGGTAGCGGTCCCCATTTCGCGGGAGAGGTATTCAAGTCGATGGCCGGCATCGATATGACCCACGTCGCCTATAAGGGTACCGGACCGGGTTTGATTGCCGTGGCGGCGGGAGAGGTGGATTTGATCTTCGCAGCCGATGCCAATGCCCTGATCGACAGCGGCATGGTGCGTCTGCTGGGCACCACCAGCGGCACGCGCGATCCACGCTATCCCAATTCGCCGACGATTGCGGAAGCGGGCCTGAAGGGCTACGACCTGATTTCGTGGATCGGTTTCTACGGTCCGCGCGGTCTGCCTGAGGACGTGCAGCGCACCTTGAACGCTGCGGTGCAAAGGGCCATGCAGAACCCCGAATTGCGCAAGAGCTTGTCCCAGATGGGGTTGGTTCCGGTGGGCAGTACTCCACAGGAACTGGTCAGCATGATGCAGACCGAAACCGACAAGCTGCGTGCCATCGCTGCGAGCATTCCCGGCGGTATTAAAAAATAAAAGGCCATCGGCGATGGCAGCAACAGAATACTTAACAGAAGAAGAACCCATGACACAGACTCCGCTGCACTACCTGACGATCGGGCAGGCTTCTACCCGCATTGCACGCGGAGAGCTGTCGCCAGTCGATCTGGTTGAGGCTTGCTTGGAGCGGATCGATACTCTAGAGCCTACGCACCACGCCTTTATCACGCTGACTGCGGATTTGGCGCGTGTGCAGGCGAGGCAGGCAGAAGCCGAACTGCGCGCTGGAAGCTACCGGGGACCGCTGCATGGAATCCCGATCGCCCACAAGGACCTCTTCCTGACCAAAGGAATCCGTACGACCGCGCATTCGCGCTTGCTACAGGACTGGGTTCCAGACGAGGACGCGGTGGCGGTGGAGTTGCTGCGGCAGGCTGGCGCCATTAGTCTGGGCAAGACCTCCTGCCACGAGTTTGCCTTTGGCACGCCGGGCGACGACGAGGCTTTCCCGCCCGCCCGCAACCCTTGGAACGTGGACTACATGCCAGGAAGCTCAAGCAGCGGATCGGGCACGGCGGTGGCATCCGGTATGGTGATGGCAGCGACCGGCACGGACACGGGCGGTTCGGTGCGCCATCCGGCGGCGGCTTGCGGCATTGTCGGCTTAAAGCCGACCTACGGTCGCATCAGCTTGCAGGGTGTGATCCCGCTGGCCCCCAGCATGGACCATGTCGGCCCCATGACCCGCAACGTCGCCGACAACGCGTTACTGCTGCAAGTGCTGTGCGGTTCCCAACCAGACGATTTTTCCGCCCGCATCGGTCAGCCGGTGCAGGGGCTGCGCGTCGGGGTGCCAGCCAGTTTTATCGCTGCAGTCGAGCACACTCCCGAAGTCGTGCAAGCGTTCAACGTGGCTCAGGATGTCTTGCGAGCGCTGGGCATGCACCTGATCGAGATCGACCCTCCAGGGCTGGCCTCCTCGTTCGAGACCGGCAACCTCATCATTGCCTACGAGGCGCACCAGTACCACGCCGCCAACCTGCTGCACAGTCCCGAAAAACTTGGCGGCCCGCTGAAGATTCGCCTCGCTCGCGGCGCGGCCTTGTCGCGTGCCGACTATGAAATGGCGCTTGCAGAAGCCAGTGATCTTCGCGCCATCTACCGGACGCTCTTTGGCGGCCAGGTGGATCTGGTCATCAGTCCAGGACGGGAGGCGCCGGCAGAAACCATGGCCCATCTGCGCTCCAATCCCACTGGCAAGCGCGGCGTGACCAACCGCATTTACAGTCTGACCGGAAACCCGGCCATCACGCTGCCCATGGGTTTTAGTCGCGATGGCTTGCCACTGGCGTTGCAGATCGCCGCGGGCCACGAACAAGAAGCGCTGCTCTATCAAGCTGCAGCAGCCTACGAGAACGCCTGCCCATGGAGTCAGCGCCATCCGGCTTGATCTTCCGCCTTACGCAATCGCGCAGTCCACCATCCACACCAAAGGAGCCGCATGAATTCCGCCACCAACACTTCGACACCCGTTACTCCCGCTCTGCCCGCTGCGCCTGCCGTCATTCGGCCCAACGACCGTGTCGCCTATTCGGCCATCATCGACCGTGCGCCGTTAACGCTGCCACCCGGCGTACGCATGATCGTGTGGCCGGTCGTCAACGTCGAGGAGTGGGATATCGATCGGCCGATGCCGCGTCGCCTTTCGGCGCCACCTGGAGGCGGCGAACCGGTTCCGGACATTGCGACGTGGACCTGGCACGAGTACGGCATGCGCGTTGGCATCTGGCGCATCATGGACGTCATGCACAAGCACGGCATCAAGCCCACGATGGCCCTGAATGCGAAAGTCTGTGAAACCCGGCCCCGCGTGGCGCAGGCTGCGCTGGATGCCGGTTGGGAATTCATGGCGCATTGCTATGAGCAGATGGCAATCCACAAGATCGAGGATCAGCGCGCGATGATCGAGAAGACCATTCAGGTTCTGACTGACTTCACCGGGCGCAGGCCCACCGGCTGGCTCGGGCCGGGAAGAGGTCAGACGTACGAGACGCTCGAACACCTGACTCAAGCCGGCTTCAAATGGTTTGGCGACTGGGTGCTCGACGATCAGCCCTGTCAGGTTCAGACGCGCAACGGCCCCATCGTGTCGATCCCCTACTCGACTGAACTAAACGACATTGGCATCATGCTCACGTCGCATCAGGATTCGGACGCGATGTACACCCGGGTGCGCGACACGTTTGATCAGATGTACATGGAATCGGCCCAGCAGGTTCGCGTGTTGGCGTTCGGTGTTCACCCCTATATCTCCGGCGTCGCGCATCGCATCAAGTATTTCGACGCGATGCTGAAGTACATGAAGGAGCAACCCGGCGTGGCGTTCTGGAACGGCGAACAAATTTACGACTGGTATGAGGCTGCAACCGCTGCAGGCCGCCCATGAAAGCAGTCCAGATCCATTCCACTGGCGGGCCTGAAGTCCTGCAGTATGTAGACCTGCCCACCCCCGTGCCCGCACCGCATGAAGTCCTCGTGCGTGCGCATTCCATCGGTGTGGGGATGCCGGAAGTGCTCGTGCGGACGGGGCACTACCCCTGGATGCCGCCACTGCCAGCGGTCCTTGGCATCGAAATGTCGGGTCGTGTCGCAGCCATAGGGGATGCGGTGAAGACCCTCAAGGTTGGCGATCCGGTATTCGTGTCGGCACGCGAACTGGCATTTCGTGGCGGCTGCTATGCGCAGTACCTGGTCGCATCTGCCGACGCGGTTTATCTGTTGCCCGTCGACACGGATCTTGAATTGGCCGCATGCCTTTCCAATTACCAGGTCGCTTGGCACCTGCTGCATAGCGCCACCAAGGGTTACGAATTTAATTCGGTGTTGGTATGGGCGGCTGCGGGTGGTGTCGGCACCGCGCTGGTCCAACTGGCCAAACGTGCAGGCAAGCGGGTGATCGGCCTCGCGGGCGGGGCGCGCAAATGCGATTTCGTGCTGGCGCAAGGCGCCGACCATTGCCTCGATTACCAGAGCGTCAATATTCTGGAGGCAGTGCACAGCCTCACCGATGGCCGCGGCGTGGATCTGATATTTGATCCCGTAGGCGGAGCGGATTTCGCCCGCAATATCGACTACCTGGCACCGCTGGGTCTTGTCGTCAATTTCGGTCTGATCAAAGGGCCGGTCGATCCTACCTGCATCCAGGCGATGCAGCGGCGACTCGGTGATTCATTGGCACTGCGATTTTTTTCGATGCACGTGTTTGATCATTCCCCGGAGCCGCGCCGCGCAGCGATAGGCGCTTTAATCCCGATGCTGAACGAGGGTGCGATTCGCCCGCCGATCTTTGATCGACTCCCGCTGCAGGAGGCCAGGCGCGCACACGAGTTGCTGGAAGGCGGACAAGTCATCGGGAAGCTGCTGCTGAAACCCTAGGGCCGCCTTGGGCATGACGTTGCAAGTTGATTTTTTGAATGTGCCAGCGAAGTACGTTTGGAACAGATTTGTTCGGGGGAAATAGTGATGCAGGTATTTAAACATTGGGTCGTATTTTTATGGTGTTGCTCCTCTTTGGGCAGCATTGAAATCGCAATGGCGCAAGAGGCAAAATTGCCTGAGGTATTTCCCAATCGCGTCATTCGATTGGTTGTGCCGTTTACTGCCGGTGGACCAGCGGATGCGTTGGCTCGAAATTTAGCGGAAGGTTTAAATAAGCGCTTTCAATACCAAGTGATCGTTGAAAATCGCCCAGGAGCCAATACCGCCATTGCATCTCAATACGTAGCCAAATCGCCTCCCGATGGGTATACCTTGTTGCTCGGTAGTGATGCGGGCATGTCGTTGGCGCCGGCAACCCAAAAAAATCTTAGCTATGACCCTGGAAAAGACTTTGTGGGGGTAGCCATGCTTGCTCAGTTGACCCAAATTTTATTTGTCAATAGCGGGGTGCCCGCCAAATCGGTTCAGGAGTTGGCGAACTTGGCTCGAACGAGTTCTGGGGGTTTGAGTTATGCGTCCATTGGCAAGGGCAGTCAGAGCCATGTATCCATGGAGGCGTTAAATCAAATACTAAAAGTGCAAATGATCCATGTCCCCTACACGGGCGCTGCCAATGCAATCACTGACATGCTCGGAGGTTCGGTGCAGGTAATGATGGCGTCGATTGCAACCCCATTGCCCCACATTAAGTCGGGAAAATTACGGGCGCTTGCCATTGCCGGGCCAGAGCGCAGCAAAGAATTGCCTGATGTGCCGACGTTTTCTGAGTCCGGGGTTGCGGGATTTGAATCACGGGGTTGGTTTGGGATCGTGGCTCCTGCCAAAACACCCCCGCAGATTTTGAATATCCTCTCGCGCGATATCTGGGCAGTCGTTCAGTCGGAACCGTTTATTTCCCAGGCGATTGAAGATAAGGGTTTTGATATACCAAAAGTGAGCCCTGCGGAGTTTCCGGATTTCTTGGCAAAAGATCGGATGAAATGGAAAACCATTGTTGATAAATTGGGCAGCGCACTGAATTAAACAATCCTAGTTGATGTTTACCTGAAATGAAGCCGGTTGAAGGCTCTTCGCTACAACTGCGCACAGCCCTTGACGAGAACAACAAGGCCTTCTGCACGCTTCTGCAAGTAATTGCGCTTTTGCGCAAGGCCATGCCTATCCAACCCCAGGCCAGCCCATCAAGATTATTGTTCCGTTTGGGGCAGGGGGCTCTGCGGACATTATTGCTCGCATGTTTGGCCAATACATTGAGACCAAAACAAAGCAGCCGGTCATTGTTGAAAATAAGCCGGGGGCCAGCGGCATGATCGGCACCGAGTATGTCAAAAGCGCGGCGCCGGATGGGTATACCTTGCTGCTTTCAACCAACACCACCTTGGCGGCGAACCTGGGCTTATTTAAAAAGGTGCCATACGATCCCATTAAGGATTTTCAACACATCGGGATGTTTGGTTCGGCTCCTTTGGCGGTATTGGTCCTCAAGGATTCTGGGCTCAATTCCATCAACGATTTGGTGGTGTATGCCAAAGCCAATCCTGGAAAAGTTTTTTATGGGTACTACAATTCGGCCTCTCAGATGGCGGCAGAACTCTTTCGCACTAAAACCGGCGCGCCGTTAACGGGCATTCCATACAAGACCATTGGAAACGCCGAGCAAGATCTCTACGGCAAGCAAATACAAGTGGTGTTTATGGAATACCTTCCGGCCACCGCTCAAATTGATGGCGGCAAGGTGATTGCCTTGGGAGTGACCGGCACATCCAGATATAGCGCATGGCCTCAGGTTCCTACGGTTGCGCAAACCTACCCCGGGTATGAGCTGTCGTTTTGGGCCGGGTTGGCTATTCCAGCGGGAACGCCCCAAGATGCCGTCAAGCAATTGGATTTATGGCTGATCGAGGCGTTAAAGGATCCCGGCTTTATTGCACAACTAAAGCAGTATGGTTTGGAGCCGGCTAAATTATCGCAATCCGATTATCAGCGCTACGTCAGCTCTGAAATTAAACGGTGGGGTCAGATGATTCGTGACGCAAAAATTGAGTCGCAATAATGGACCTGGCCGCTTGATTGAAGTCGGGAAGCTCTTTTAGCATCATTCAAGAATGACAGTCCGTTGATTGGACAAATATCAGGAATCCGCATCCAAAAAATTCCAACTTTGGGAGCGAGTGAGGCGTCAATGGATGGGGTGCATAAAGAAAAAACAGCAAGCAATGGATCGGAAATCCATTTCCTGAGAATAATTTTTCTCCCATAAACATCCAGTCTGCGATTCGCCCACCAGAAAAAATGCCCATTATTTCTGGGGATTTTCTTGCGCCTTTACCCGATTTTTAATTTCCGCTTGAATTGCCTCAAACATGGATTTGCTGGGCTTAGCCCAATTGCCTCCAGATTGATTCACCATGTAATTTAAGGCTTCAGAAAATCCCGCAATCGTTAGGTCAGACCTTCCGCCTTTTGGCGGCATCCCCCTTATTCCTACATATCCATGGGCGGTAATAATGACCTGTCCTTCGGGAATCAATTTCCCCCATGCTGCTTTGTCACCCAACTTTGGGGCATTGGCAACACCCGGGGTGTGGCAAACAACGCAGACTTCCTGATAGATTTTCTCACCACTTTTATCGTTGATATTGGCGTAAGTCGATTGAGAAATCGCCATTAAAGAAGGCAAGGTTGCAAATAAAACAATTCGATAAAACTTCTGGCTAATGTTGACATCAACTTTCATTGCTTTTTCCTGGCTGATTGATCGCTGTCCGTTATACATCACAAAAACAGTTCGCGGACTTAGAGGGAAAACGTTACTGAAACCAACAATCCACCCAACTGGCGACCCCTAGAAACACTGATTGCCAATTTTTGTACCTCGGCAATCTTATTAATAATTGACCAACCAAGCCCGCTACCCACCGAGTCTGATTGACCGTATCGCTGAAACCGAACTCCCAGCTGATTGATTTGCTCCTGGATTAAACCAGTCCCGCTATCCTCGATTGACAAATACACATGGCCGTTTTTTTGACCCACTGAAACATCGATCTGACCATGTTCCGGCGAATACCGAATGGCGTTATCCAATACGTTCCGAAACAAAATAGCCAAAAGACCTTCGTTCACATTGACTTGGTAATCGCCTTCTTCTAAAAATTGAATTTGCTGATGCTTGCTTTCCACTAATGGATAAGCGAACGCAACTTGCTTCCTAATAAAATCGGAAATAGCCAGTGGGGCGCGATCAAAATTCTCCTCCAAAGCTTCCACTCTGGATAAGGCAAGCAGCTGCTCAATCAATCTACTGGCTCTATCACAACTTTCCATCAAATTGCCTAAACCGTTTTCATCAAACCGCTTCTCCAGTGTGATCACTTCCGCTTGTGCTTTGATGGCAGCCAGAGGGGTTCTCAATTCATGAGCGGCATCTGCCGTAAACCGCTTCTCATGCTCAATGGAATCCTTTACCCGAATGAATAATGCATTCAATTCGTCCACAAGGGGAGCGATTTCTTCTGGCAAGTGCGCTATCTCTATTTTTTCTAGCGATTCGGGCTTTCTGTTAAAAATCGCCCTTTGCAATCTGGATATCGAGGAGTTGGCCCAATACACAACCGTATAGACAATGATCGCCAATATCGGCAGGCCAATAATCAATGGCCAAATCAATCCCCACAGTAGCTCGCTTAGCAGCTCGTTTTTTTCATGCGTTAATTGATCAATGGAAATTTGGTGCTCGATGATTTTATGGAAAATTTCTTCCAATTCCTTCTTGGCATCAAACCACACCAAAATGGAAGCGGCAACCCAGACGACGGAGACGGAACCAATCACCACCAAGAGCAGTCGACCCTTTAAGGAGAATGCCTTTGTGGTCATGCCGAACCTTTGAATTGGTAACCCACACCGCGAATCGTTTGTATCAGGTTGGCGCCAATCTTTTTCCGTAGATTGTGAATGTGAACTTCTAACGCATTGCTCTCGACTTCATGACCCCAACTGTACAGTTGATCTTCCAACTGGCTTTTCGTTAGCACTCGATTTGAGGAGAGCATCAAAGCATGCAAAAGAGCAAATTCCTTTTTAGAGAGCGCTACCTCTTCATGGTTTAAATGAACCTCATACGTCAATGGGCTTAGGGTTAGATTGCCCGCACAAACCTCATTCTTGCTAGACCCCTCGGATCGCCGGACCAGCGCTCGTAGTCTTGCCGCCAACACTTCAAGTGCCACCGGTTTAACAACGTAATCATCACCGCCCAAATCCAGTCCTTGGGTAATGCTGTCCACACCGTCTTGTGCGGTTAGGACCAATACGGGCAAATGGTTGCCTTTTGATCGTAAGTCTTTTAAAACGGCAAAACCGTCTTTCAGGGGCAATCCAATGTCCAAAACCAGTGCGGCATAGCTTGTATTTTGAATTTCATATACCGCCGCCTGACCATCCCTAACCCAATCGACTTGAAAGCCGTGATGGATTAGCCCAAGTTTTAGGGCTTCTCCTAAATTTTTGTCGTCTTCCGCCAGCAGTATTCTCATCACCAGATTTTAAATTGAACGCCCCAGAAATACACAATCATTCCAATCACGATTGCCGTAACCCATTTATACGGTCTTACCTTGCTCACTATAGTCGCAATGTTCCGACTGCTCTGCGAGTGGTTTTTCTGGGTGTATTGAAATAAGGCATTTAACAAGATGGAGCCAATATGGACTACAACAACGCCAATCAGCAAGTCGGCCGCCAACTCGTGCGATTCACCGATCAGCTCCGGCCCAATTTCATTGAAAGCCAGATACCCCGTTGCTGAAACCAGAATCGCCAAGAACATCAATAGGTAGGCTGCGGCAAATCCAATGGTATTTAAACCAATCAATGCCTCTTTTTTGCCTGACAGAAGTGCTTTTATATTCTCGCGCACTTTCAAAAAGCGCGGTTTGATGGTTGAGAATCTCGCATACTTTGACCCGATAAATCCCCAAATCACCCTAAAAATAACAATTCCCATTATCGTGTAACCCAGCGTGACATGCACCAGCCTAAATTGCTCGCTTTCTTGAGTCAGCATTGCGCCAACAAAACAAATCGCTAACAGCCAATGGGATACAAATACAGGCGAATCCCAAACCAACATTCTTTTGCCAATGGTATTAATCATTTCGGTATCCTCGCAAAATCTTCGTCGTAATTTCCTGCATCAGCGGTTGTATGGCAAGCCATGCAGTTGGCCCTGCTTTTTACCTTGGGGTTTGCCCAAACCTTGGAGCTGAGCTCGCGATGCTTCTTAATAAACCAGGCCGATTCAGTAATGCGATCATTTGGCGGGGCAATGGATGTTTTCTGATAGGTGCTCGCATATTGATTTAGCCACTGACTGATTTCTTTGTTCGATTGTGGGTCTATCGAGGCGTCTACGCCATAGTGCTTATCTAAACGATTCACGATTCTTGCCCAAGATTCTTTTGGCAGGAATGCTGGTTGATAAACCATATGGCAAGATGCACACTCAGACTTGACCTTATCAGGGGGGTTGGGTGAGGGCACATTACCATCAGCCAAAGCTAGAGTAGAGATGCTGAGCGATAAAACCAGTTGGTATATTTTTTTCATCATTAACCTATTTCAATGAATTTATGTAAGCCATTACGTCGGATTTTTCAAGGGCCGAGCACTCTCTACCCAGGACATCATTGCAGTTGCGCCTAAACCATTTAGTTACTTTGGCTTCGTCTGTAAAGCGCTTCGTGTTATAGGCAGGCGCTAATGGTGAAATCGATTTATCAGTGCTGGCATGTTTACCCTCTTTGGTGGGTGGTGCGCCATGGCAGGTTGCACAACTCCAATCCTTGCCATGCTTGCTGATAAAGAATTGCTCACCTCTGATGCTGGAAGCGCTCTGCTTAGCCTCATTTGCGTATTGTTTTTCCAATGCGACGGGATCCATTGCCCAAACATTGGTAATAAATAAAGAAAGCCACAGTAGGCCGATAATTTTATAGTTAAGTCTCATAGATTCCTCCATGAGGCCAATTTATCGGGCGTAGATTAAGAAATCCTTAAGAAGGATTACTTCAGATCACCCTTAAGCGAATCTTAAGACTAGGCATTCAAACTTCCATTAACACTTAGCGATGGAGAATGCAATGTCTATGCAATTTGATCAATTTATTAAACAATTCTTAGGGGTATGTTTGGCTGCTCTCTTGCCAGTCATTGTTACAGCCTTTATTTCCATTCCTTACAACTTGGGCGAGGTTCCAGGTCAGCGTAATTCCAACCATGTGTGGGTTCATGACCTTACTTGATGAACGCTGTTTTATATAAAGTGGTATGTGACTGCTTTTGGCCTTGATTTCAACCGGTCGATGCAACATACTAAAAACTACCTTAGGCAGAATGTGGCTTTTAGACTAAATGCAGCTTAACCTTTTTACCCAATGCCGCGGCGTACTTTCTAAGCGTGCTAAAAATTGGTGAGTGTTTGCCCGTTGCCAAGGCGTTTTATCATTGTCATAAGAACTCAAAATTAGATTGCCTTCACTTTATAGCTTCTAGTTTTTCCGGAGCTTCTCTGATTGCCAGCGGCCCAGTTCTTGCTCAGCCATTTATTGTTTAGTCTTCAAGCGAACTGGTATCCAAGACTGGTAAACGTAGGGTTGTAGTGCTAGGCGGTGAATGGGCGGGGTTCTGCAAGTCAAAACCCTCAAAATAGCTTAATTTGACCGACCTCTTTGACCGAACTTCCGCTATTGTCCGATGACGCAAATTCGGCCAAAGCGGTCGTTTGAATTAAGTCTGTGGCAGGCAAAAATCGGCCAATATGAGACTTTCTGAGTTAATTACTTACTCCCTTAAAATATTCCAATATTCTTAAATTATTGGGAAAATCCATGGCATCCACCACGTTTACAGTCGCTGAATATGTCGTTAATCGTTTAGCGGATTTGGGTATCGATCGAGTTTTTGGCGTACCTGGCGACTATTCATTTCCCTTTGATGATGCAATTGAATCTTGTGATCGACTTCAGTGGATTGTGTGCGCCAATGAATTAAATGCTGCCTATGCTGCCGATGGTTATGCTCGGATTAATGGCGTATCCATTTTGTCGACTACCTATGGGGTAGGCGAGCTCAGTGCTCTTAATGGGGTAATGGGGGCTAAAGCTCAACGCCTTCCAGTCTTTCATATTGTTGGAGCGCCTAGTACGCAAATTCAACGACAGGGGCTTATTACCCATCACACCTTGGGTGATGGTGTCTTCAATAACTTTAAGGCGGCATCGGAATCGGCCTGTTGTGTATCGTCAAATTTAACGCCAGACAACGTTGTTGATGAGATGGAGCGAGTGATTCGCGAGGCTTTGCGATTAAGTGCGCCAGCATATATATCAGTGCCTATGGACTTGGGCAGAATGCCGATCATTGGTAATCCCGTAAAAGGCGTCCCTCTAGGCAAGATTAAAAGGGCTCAAAGTGATCCAGACTCATTAGAGGCGGCGCTTGATTTTGTCATTGAGAAAATACAGACAAGTAAAAACACTGTAGCCTTGCCAACCCAGTTTGTTGCAAATTATGGTTTATTAAGCGCTCTACTTAGCTTCTTAGAGAAGTCCAACATCCCTTTTGCAACTACACCAATGGATAAGGGTGTTATTTCAGAGTCCCATCCTAGCTACTTGGGGATCTATAGCGGAATGGGCTCAAGTCCAGCTAATTTAAAAGGAATTATTGAGGGTGCGGATCTTGTATTGGATATTGGTGGAGTAGTTTTTGAAGATTTCAACACCACGTTTTGGACTGACAATATTGCCGCTTCAAAGATGATCACTTTAGGCGATCAATTCGTTCGAATGGGCAATACTATTTTTACTGGTGTTATGTTGGGCGACATGCTTGAGGGCTTAGTCAAGAAAGTTGCTTCTAGCTCTGCATTTGGTAAGAGTTCACAGTCGGTTATGCCTTTAGTGGGAGCCCCCACAGATCCAACCGCATCGGATAATTTTTATCCGCGCCTGCAAAAAATGCTGAAGTCAGGTGACGTATTAGTTGTCGAAACGGGTACATGCGTAATGCATGCCACCCCGATGCTTTTGCCTGAAAATGTTGGCTTCCAAACTCAGACTTTATGGGGCTCGATTGGTTGGGCAACACCAGCTGCAGAAGGTATTTGCACGGCCAATAAAAAGGGTAGAACCATTTTAGTAACGGGAGATGGGTCTCATCAGTTAACGGCTAATGAAATAGGAGTAATGGGGCGCTACGGCATTAAACCTATCATTTTTGTGCTCAATAACAATATTTTTGGCGTTGAGAATGTGCTCAGTGAAGTGGGACCTTCATACGATGAGCTAGCTAAGTGGAATTACTCCCAAATTCCAGGCGCAATGGGTTGTGATGATTGGTTTAGCACAAGAGTCGGCACGGTGGCTGAGTTAGATGCGGCGATTGAGAAGGCTAATACATTTAATGGGGCTTCTTATGTAGAGGTAATGATCCCGGCAACCGAAAGTCAGCCAATACCATTAAAAGTCCAAAATCAGATCTATAAAACCAATATTCCAGGAAAGGCATAAGTATGTCTAAATCATCACGACGTACCTTCTTAAAAACTTCTGCTGTCGGTGTAGCCAGTATTGCTAGTACACAGGCTTTTGCTCAAAATAAAAATCTTTCTCAGAAAACAATTGCTGAGGTTAAAAAATTAGAGGCAAAAGAAGTGGCGGCAACTACCGCCAATTGGCATGATGGTTTGGCTCATCCCATTCCCTATAAAAACCCGCTAGGCAAAGGCAAGGACAGGGCTATTGTTTTAGGTGGTGGCTCTGAATATATGAGCTCATTTTTGGTGGGTTACTTTCATGCAATGCTAAGTAATGGGATTGACCTGCGCTTAGCCGATATTGTGGTTGGCACTTCTGCGGGGGCAGTCTTGGGTAGTGCCTTATTAAGTAGTCGCTTAGATTTATTTTCTGCCGAATTTAATCTTTTAGCTGACTATCCTAAGATCATGGCCAAGCTAGTACCAACCAAAAAGTTCTTACCTAGCCAAGAACGAGTGATGAAGATGGGTATCGATGCTAAAGATGGAAGCCCGGTCACTATTCAGGCTATTGGGCATGCAGCAATGGCGGCAAAATCTATTCCTTCTGAGAAATTTCAAACCAATATCAAAGTGTTTTTGGGTGATATGAAAAATATTCCCCCAAAAATGTATATCACTACGATTGATTGCTATACCGCTGAGCGTTTAGTAATTGCACCTGATTCTGGAGTCTCCGTCATTACCGCTTGTGCGGCGAGTGCATCCGCTCCAGGCGTAACAGGGCCGACCTGGGTAAAAGATCGTATTTGCATGGATGGCAGCATCGGCTCGACAGAAACCCATTGCGATATTGTGGCTGGCTCAAAGAGGGCATTAGTCGTTGCTTTGGCGGACACAATTGAGCAAGAAAAAGAGGGGCTTCGTTTAAATCATTTGCCCAATACGATTTTGCAAGAAGTAAAAGATTTAGAGGCTGGTGGAACCAAAACTAAACTGGTGGTTGTCGGCATGTTGCCTGGCAGAAAAACCATGAGTGTTGTGGACCCTGAAATTATGGAGCCTGCCATTAAGTTTGGATATGAGCGAGGCATGCAAGACCTTCCGGAGATGAAACGTTTTTGGATGGCTGCTTAGGGTCGAGAAGCGCCCAATTACCTGATTTGACCCAAATGTCTCAAACGGCCAATTGAAGACAATGTTGGAATACAAGTGCCATGAGGCAGGCGTGGTCTTTTTAGAGGTGAATGAGAGCAATACAACCCAAACCTGTTCTTCGTGTGGCGAAAAACCACCGTCGCGGCCGAAAGGTATCGCAGGACTTGGA
>CAIKFU010000101.1 GCA_903826775.1 uncultured beta proteobacterium
TCCAAGTCCTGCGATACCTTTCGGCCGCGACGGTGGTTTTTCGCCACACGAAGAACAGGTTTGGGTTGTATTGCTCTCATTCACCTCTAAAAAGACCACGCCTGCCTCATGGCACTTGTATTCCAACATTGTCTTCAATTGACTCCAGCCCGCATCGTGCACGGACTTGGCCATCTTGG
The DNA here is from genome assembly GCA_903826775.1 of uncultured beta proteobacterium. Taxonomy (GTDB): domain Bacteria; phylum Pseudomonadota; class Gammaproteobacteria; order Burkholderiales; family Burkholderiaceae; genus Polynucleobacter. The sequence goes on from CAIKFU010000101.1 coordinate 180, forward strand.
TTTTAATGAGTTTGCTACTGGATATATTGCCGACAAAGATTGCGCCATACTCATTGGCCAAAAGCCGCGAGAACTGGTGTTGATCATTGCTACGGCGATTCTTGATCTTGGCACTAATTGTTTTAGATAATTTCGTTTTATTGGCTCTTTGCGCCATAGCCAGTTTGCTTTCCAACTCCCGATAACGCCGTGAGACCATTTGCTCGCCATCGCTGGTTACTGCGGTGGTTTTTAATCCCAAATCAATACCGATGGCTTTGGTGTTTTTGTTTTCAGTCGCAATTTGCACTTCCACCGTCAAATTGACATACCAACGTCCACGACTATCTTGGCTAAAAGATCCGCACTTAATCGTTTTGTCTTTTAAGTCATAGGACTTAAAAATGCCAATGGGTTTCTTTTGGAAGAAGATTTGGCCGTTGCGATAGGCAATGGCATCCTTCTTAAAAGGTATCCAGCCAAGCGATCGCTTGCTACCGCCACTCTTGCGCCAGGCTAAGCGGCGCTTCTTAAATTGCTTACGGCGGGTGCAGTATTCGGAGCTAATGGCTTGAACCGTTGACGCAGGAATAGTTAACCCCTCTTTAGTAGCGCCAGCGGTGTACTTGTCCATCGTGTAGCTGGACATAAACTGCCCAGTGCGCTCGGTATGCTTAGCGGATAACTCGTTGCAATAGTTCCAAACGAAGTTCACCTCTTTAGCGAGGTTATTGAGAAAAGCGCAGTGCTTATCCTTGACGCGCTCCCGTAGAACCCTGATGGCCATTGGTGTAGATGACATACTGTGATTTTATACAGTATCGGATAAAAATCAAGCAGCTTATATCCCCATGGCTGAAGTGAGGGGCTTTACGCTACTTTTGGTAATCCACTTCTAAAGCCCATTAAAGTTTTTGAGCACTCCAAGAGTAATTAAACCTAATTGCAAATCAAGCCGCCGACGTCAAATTCACCGCCCTAATAATAGAAGCAGCACTAGAAACAAGGAAATTCAAATAAAAATTCATTTTGATATGCGGTTACTTTAGACTTGAAAGCACTAAGGTTCAAAATTTGGACATTCCTTTTACATTGAAAGAAAAATCATGTCAGTGAAAATTTATATGGTAATCACCTTCAGTCGCAACGAAGAGAATGGCCTGCATTTCGACTACCACCATATCGCCGCCTTTTCTTCCAATGAAGCCGAAAAGATTTATCTCGATCACCGACCCGAACGGCTAGAGAAGCTCGAAAGCTACATTACCACCGACCACAACTCAAAAGACAGTTTTCTGTTTTTTGAAAACGAAACACAAAAAAGAATGCATCTGTCGCAAGCCGAATATAAGGATTGGGTTCGTATTGCCACATTCGCCACGGAACAGGATGGGGGAGTTCGTTTTGCCCAATGGAGGCGTATCTAGTTTGCGAAATAGATCTGTGCCGCCTTGAGGCATTTTTATTTAAGGCCTCGGTCTGCAATGACTGCATGCCGGTCTCTTGCCCAAAACCCCCTACCGCACCAATTTACACTGGGCAAACCATCAACGGCCGCTTTGCGACATGTTGTTAGCAGTGCATGATTGGTCTTTAGCGGCCCTTTCCTCGTCTAGTTGACAGCATTTTCAATAAATAGTGAAATGCATTTGATTTGAATCAAATGCATTAATTATTAGAATAATTAAAATTATTCAGTTATTTAAAATTGTTTTTAATGCGATCATAAGAACGGTTTAGCAACCGCTCTGTAAAAGGGCAACCCAATTTCGAAAGTATTGGGGCGCAATGGCTCCTGCCTAAGGAACTGAATTGGAATCTATGGCTGAGGGGTTTACCAGACGTGGTGTCGTTTCGTTTCTTAAGTACCCCACCCGTTATTGGTTGTTAAGGAAGGAGTGGGAATGGAGGGCTTACATGGAAATGCAAACTTTTTTAAAAAGTGCCCCTATTGCAAAAACACAATTGATCGTGATCCCCTATTTCGGTCGGTAACCTGTCCATCCTGCCATCGCAATTTAACCGACTTGAATGTTTTTGTATTGGCTTTTTTTCATAATCGCACTTGGGTCTGGCTGGCACTGATTCTCCTATTGCTAGGGGTATTGGCGTTATTGCTTACCACATAGTAAAGTCACGTTATGTTCATGCCTTTAACCGTCAACCATTTCATTGAATTCAATTCCGTAGTAAAAAATATTTTGATATTCGTGCACTCACGGATTTTGACTTCCACTTCCCGTTTTCGTAGATTTGTATACGTTAGAAACTTGGGATGAAGCAAATTTTTAACCTCCTCCGCACTTCCCTGAAGCTACGGGTGATCGTATTCACGCTTACTGTTTTCACAGTAAGCGTATTGATATTTTCAGCATACTTTAATTACATGCTGCGCCTAAGCATGCACCAACTCTTGGGTGATCAGCAAGTGGCGACGGTATCCAGTGTGGCATCGGAAATCAACGCCAATTTGGATGTGCGACTCAAAGCGCTCGAATTGATTGCCAACGGAATCGATTCCTCCTTGATCAGCAAACCCGCTGCGTTGCAAACGTATCTAGAACAAAAGCCGCTACTAACATTGCTGTTTAATGCCGGCGCCTTCATCGTGAATGCGAATGGGGATGGAGTTGCTGATATACCCCGGATCGGCCGGGTCGGCACCAACTACTTGGATCGAGACCACATTGCCGCAGCGTTAACCCAAGGCAAAGCGATTGTTGGCAAAGCGGTGATCGGCAAAAAGATCAAGTCTCCCAGTTTTGCCATCACGGTGCCGATCAAGGATGTCCAGGGCAACGTGATCGGCGCGTTGGCAGGGGCGACTGACTTAAGTAAACCCAATTTTCTGACGGAATTTACTAACAGCACTTACGGCAAGACCGGTGGATTTGTGATTCTGGATTCCAAACATCAACTAATAGTCACAGCGACTGCTTCAGGGATGTACGGCGACTTGGTGATGCGGCCTTTGCCGTCTCGCGAGGTTAACCCCTTAATGTACAAACGCATTGATGACGGGTTTGATGGCACAGCGGTTAACCATAACTCTCTTGGCGTTGAGGTCATGACCTCGTCAGCAAGGTTGCCTTTTCCCGATTGGATCCTGATTGCTTCCTTGCCAACCACCGAGGCCTTTGCACCAATTGTTCAGGCGCAAACCGGAGTCTTGGTTTCAAGCATTCTCATTATCTTGATCGCAGGCGGTCTTATGTGGTTGTTTATGACTAGACTTTTAAGGCAAGAATTTGCGCCGATTCTAATCGCCTCTAAAGAATTACGGCGATTTGCCGATACGGACTTAGAACCACAACTCTTACCAGTAACCAAGCATGATGAAGTGGGGCTTTTGATCGAAAGCTTTAATCGCCTTTTAGGCGTGTTATCAGAGCGGGAAAAGCGCGTGCGAGTAATGTTTGAGGAGGCTTCCGATGGAATTCACCTTCTGGATCTGCAGGGGAATATAGTGCAATGCAGTCCGTCGTTCGCCAAGATACTTGGGTATACAAAAGAAGAAATAATAAACATAAATGTTCGGAATTTGGACGTTAAGTTACCCTCAGATGAGATTTCCAACATCCTTGCTGAGTTGACCATAAAACCTACAATCATTGAGTCCGTTTTACGCCGCAAGGACGGCGCCCTCATCGATGCGCAAATCAATATAAAAAGAATTCAACTGGATGGAAATGGCTATATTTATGGCTCTGTCCGCGACATTACGCAGCAAAAACAGGATCGCTACCAATTGGAGTTGTTGGCGACCTGCATGGGTCATACCAATGATGTGGTTGTGATTACGGAGGCGGAACCGGTTGAGCTTCCAGGACCGCGCATCGTGTATGTGAATGAGGCTTTTGAACGATTGACTGGATATACATCCAAAGAGGCGATCGGCAATTCCCCGCGGATGCTGCAAGGACCCAAA
>CAIKFU010000102.1 GCA_903826775.1 uncultured beta proteobacterium
CTTGGTCAGCCAACGTTGAATATTCAAATTGACCGTGAGCGTGCTGCAAGATATGGCGTGAACGTAAGTGATGTCGAGTTGGTGGTTGCAAACGCAATCGGGGGCGCACCAATTTCCAATTTTTTAGAGGACGAAAAAACTTTTGGCATTGCGGTACGACTCAATGAAAGCAGTCGTAATGACATTCCTGATGTTGCAAATTTACTGGTTGATGTTCCGAGTGGTGGCAAAGTGCCATTGGGTATGGTTGCGAATGTCAAATTGAGTGATGGACCTTTCTTTATTTATCGCGAGGCTGGTAAACGGTATATAGCGGTAATCTTTAGTGTGCGTGGACGCGATTTGGGTGGCGCAGTTGAAGACGCAAAGTTTTTAGTCGAGACCAATGTTGCTCTTCCGACCAATTATGCAATCACATGGGATGGGCAATTTAATCAAATGAAAGCGGCTCAGCAAAAACTCATGGTTATTATTCCTTTAACCCTTTTGGCAATATTTTTATTATTGGTAATAGCTTTGGCCAACGTTAGGGATGCTGTGATTGTTTTAATCAATGTTCCTTTTGCAGCTATTGGTGGAATTATTGCGTTGCATTTAGGAGGGGAAACCTTAAGCATTTCCGCGTTATTCGGGTTTCTTTCGTTATTTGGAATCGCCATTCAGGATGGTGTGATCCTAATTTCCTATATCAATAAAACAGTCTCGGAAGATCATTTGGGTATGAAAGATGCCATGGTTGAGGGGGCTTCTTTGCGCGTACGACCAGTTTTAATGACGGCTATGCTGGCAGGTTTGGGTTTATTACCAGCTGCTCTTTCCCATTCAATTGGATCTGAGGCCCAGCGTCCTCTAGCATTAGTGATTGTGGGTGGTATGGTAACAACCACTGTACTAACTCTATTGGTGCTGCCAGTTATTTATGCCTGGTTCAGGGGACGTGCAGGACATAAGCATGGTTTAATTTGACCCATGACTGAAGTAATAAAACCCCATGTTCTAGTTTCCAATGACGACGGGTATTTAGCCCCCGGTTTGTTGGCATTGGTAAATTCCCTTCGTCCGGTTGCTCAGGTGACTGTAATAGCGCCCGAGCAAAACCATAGTGGCGCATCAAATTCCTTAACGCTTTCCCGTCCGCTCTCCATTCATCGAGTTGCCGGAGGGGAAAGGGATGGGTTTATTTTTATAAATGGCACCCCAACCGATTGTGTTCACATAGCAATGACGGGTTTTTTAGACCATCGCCCTGATTTGGTTGTTTCTGGAATCAATCAAGGGGAAAATATGGGTGAAGATGTTTTGTACTCAGGTACGGTGGCTGCGGCTGTTGAAGGGGTAATGTTTGGAGTCCCTGGTATTGCCTTTTCTCAGATTGATAGGGGTTGGGCTCGAATTGAAGATGCTGCCGCAATTGCCAGAGATATTGTTGTTCAAATGCTTTTTGATTCCTTGGCTCAAGGGGAGGGCATTGCAACATTGCTAAATGTAAACATACCCAATCGAAATTATGAGGATCTGAAACGTTGGCGCGTAACCCGTTTAGGCAATCGCCACCATTCCCAGCCTGTTGTAGTGCAAAAGAACCCTCGCGGAGAGTTGATTTATTGGATTGGTGCCGCTGGCGAGGCGAAGGACGCCTCAACGGGTACGGATTTTTGTGCAATAGCTGATGGCTGTGTTTCCATTACACCCATGCAACTCGATTTAACCCATCATGCTCGCTTGGCCGCAATGCGGACTAGCGGGTGGGACCGCAGTTGAAGCCGGCTGCTGAGCGGTTTGCCGGTTATCGGCAAGCATTGGCCTCTAAAGTAATGGCTGCCGGCGTAAAGCACCATAAAACGCTGGATGCTATAGCAACCGTCCCTAGGCACGCGTTTATGGATGCTGGCTTGCACGGGCAAGCATATGAAGATTCGGCTTTGCCAATTGGCCATCAGCAAACCATATCAAAGCCCTCTGTTGTAGCAAGAATGATTGAGTTGCTTCATAAGCCAAAACACAAACTTGGAAAAGTCTTGGAAATCGGTACTGGTTGCGGCTATCAGGCCGCCGTTTTAAGCCTATTGGCTGAAGAAGTCTATTCTATCGAGAGAATTCGCCCGCTGCACGACATGGCTAGATCAAAATTAAGGCCGTTTCGGATTAACAATCTTCGATTGATTTATGGGGATGGCATCCTTGGCCTACCGCAAGCCGCCCCATTTGATGGCATTATCCTAGCGGCCGCTGGATTGGGCATTCCTGATGCATTATTGGATCAATTGGCGATTGGGGGGCGATTGGTTGCCCCAGTTGTTCGAAATGAGAAAGAGCAGCAACTACTATTAATTGAGCGAATGAGTTCCCTAAGATACCAAAGAACGGCTCTAGACGAGGTCTTTTTTGTCCCTTTACAATCAGGGGTAGTATGAAACCAATGCTAGCCCAGTGTTTAAGGCTGCCCTCAAGCAAAGTTTGTGGGTTTGCTTTTATTGTCCTATCAATTCTATTGATTGGGTGTTCCACGCCGCGTACTAAACCTGCTAATGTCATTGATCGTACAAAGAATACCTCCCCATCTACTGCCTCTGTTGACCCTACCCCTGCTGGTTATTATCGAGTAAAAAGAGGTGATACTTTATTTAGAATTGCCTTGGATCAAGGTCAGTCATATCGTGATTTGGTGCAATGGAATAACTTATCCGACCCCAACCAGATAGAGGTTGATCAACTGATTTTGGTGAAGGCGCCGTCCGGGTTTAGGCAATCAGGAAAACCTTCAGATAAAAAACCTTCATTAGACAAACCGAATGAACTAGTCAAGCTGGAAGCAGCCAAAACAGATCCAACAAAGATTGAGTCGGTAGATCCTGCGATACATCTGTCATGGCCTGCAAAAGGAAAGGTCGTAGAAGAGTTTAGCGAGGGTAAAAATAAGGGCATAGATATTGCAGGCAAACTTGGGGATCCGGTTCAGGCTGCCGCTGATGGCAAGGTCGTTTATGCTGGCAATAGCCTTCGGGGCTACGGTAACCTGATTATTGTCAAACACGACAACACCTACTTAACCGCTTACGCCTATAACCGAAGCTTGCTTTTAAAAGAGGGGGATTCGGTGCGCAAGGGACAAAAGATAGCTGAGATGGGCGATACCGATACAAACACTGTGAAGTTGCATTTTGAACTGCGAATGAACGGTAAGCCTGTAAACCCGCTGCCATACTTGCAATAAGTATGGCTTCCATATTGGTTTTCGATATTGAAACCATTCCTGATGTGGTCGGTTTACGTCGTATTGAAGCATACCCAGATTCAATGACCGACTTGCAAGTTGCTGAAAAGGCCATGTCTGAGAGGTTTGAAAAAACCGGCAGTGAGTTTTTGCCACTTTTCTTGCAACGCATTGTTGCCATTTCATGTGTTATCCGTAGGACAACCAAAGATGGCGCACCGCAAATCAAAGTTGGTTCTCTAGGTAATCCTGAAGACGACGAGAGGGTGTTGGTTCAAGCTTTTTTTGACCTGATCGAAAAATACACCCCTCAGTTAGTTTCCTGGAATGGAAGCGGTTTCGATCTTCCGGTTCTGCATTACCGGGCGCTAGTCAATCATGTTCAGGCTTCTCGGTATTGGGAGATGGGAGAGAGTCAAGACAGCGATAGTCGGGAGTTCAAGTGGAATAACTATATTAGTCGTTATCACATGCGCCACTTAGACATGATGGATTTACTAGCCAAATTTAATGGGCGTGCAAATGCCCCGCTTGACGGGCTTGCAAAATTATGTGGATTTCCTGGAAAATTAGGAATGGATGGTAGCCAAGTTTGGGGGGCATATCAAGATGGCAAATTGCCTGATATTCGTCGTTATTGTGAAACCGATGTAGTGAATACTTATTTAATGTATTGCCGATTTCAGTTGATGCGCGGCGGCTTTTCCTTTCCTGAATACCAGGAAGAACTGGCTTTTGTAAAATCATATTTAGAAGGGCTGTCAATACAGCCCGAAAGCAGTCAGTGGAAAGAATATTTGGCAGGCTTTACCTCTAATGCCTGATTCAGTTTGGGTAGAGTCTCTAGATCTAGAAGCTCAAGGAATAGCCCGTCTCCCTGCAAATGAGAATGAAATTTCGGAGGGTCGATCTGGGAAGGTTCTATTTATTAAAGGAGCGCTTCCTACTGAACTAGTTAGTTACGTTGTAACTCGGGAGCGAGCCCGTTTTAATACAGCAAAGGTTTTAAAAATATTTAAACCGGCAGTCTTTAGAATTGAACCTAAGTGCAAAGTGTTTGGAATTTGCGGCGGATGCAGTATGCAACATTTGGATATTCGAGCTCAGATTGCAATGAAGCAGCGCGTGCTGGAAGACGATCTAAAGCACATCTCAAAAATTCATCCTCAAGAAATAATGCGACCTATAAGCGGGCCCACTTGGGAATATCGCCATCGCGCACGTTTTAGCGTTGTAAATCGTTCCATAAAAAAGGGAACGGTTCTGGTGGGATTTCATGAGGGAAAAAGCGGTTATGTGGCCGATATGATTGCATGCGAAATTTTGCCATTACATGTATCCAAACTTTTGCCGCATCTTCGCAATTTACTAATGGCAGTATCCATTCCTGATTTCATACCCCAAATCGAATTGGCGGTCGGAGAAGCTGAGGATCCAAGATCTGTCGACCCGCAAAAAAATGCACCAGTAACCGCTTTGGTTTTTAGGCATTTAAAAACTTTTAATAGCGCGGATAAGGCTTTATTGATTGAGTTTGCGGAGCAACATCGCGTGTGGATTTGGTTGCAACCTAAGGGGATTGATTCGGTTGAGCCTTTTTATCCCAAAACCGGGAAGCTTTGCTATCGTCTACCCGAGTTTGAGATTGAAATGCCCTTTGAGCCGGCTGATTTTATTCAGGTTAACCACTTGATGAATCGCGCCTTAGTAAGTAAGGCAATCCAATTGATGGCAGTTGAGCGAGAAGATCGTGTTTTAGATCTTTTTTGCGGCATAGGAAACTTCTCCCTGCCGCTTGCAAGAGTGGCTCAATTTGTATTGGGCATTGAGGGGTTAGCAAATCTGACTTCAAGGGCAAGAATAAATGCAGAGCACAATCGACTAGCTTACAAAGCACATTTTCAGCAGAGTGACCTTTTTTTAGCTGATGCTGCTATGGTTAAGTCATGGGGTAGTTTTCAAAAATGGTTGATTGATCCCCCTCGAGAGGGAGCGATGGAGCTTTCGCAAGCGCTGGCAAATCTACATGCTGAATGCCTGAAGGGTGATTATTCGGCAAAAGAATGCTTACCAAAACGAATTGTTTACGTTTCCTGTAATCCTAAAACCTTGGCAAGGGATGTAGAAATACTGTGTAAGCACGCTGGATATGAACTGCAAAGTGCTGGCATTGTGAATATGTTTCCCCATACCTCACATGTTGAATCGATTGCGGTATTCGAGAGATTGGTTCAGAAATAAAAAAAGCGCCCTATGGGCGCTTTTTAGTAATGCAGTTTTTGTCAATCCCTATTGCCGCCAACGATCCCAAGTAGCGCCAGCAGATTGGTAAAGATGTTGTAGACATCAAGGTAAATGGCTAATGTGGCCATTATGTAGTTAGTCTCGCCACCATTAACGACTCGTTGCACATCCACCAAAATGAAAGCAGAGAAAATGGCAATGGCCCCAACCATCAAGGTGAGCATCAACGCAGGCAGTTGAAGCCAGATGTTTGCCAGTGAAGCAACAATCAACAGTAGCACGCCTACCATTAACCATTTTCCCAAGCCCGAGAAATCACTCTTGCTCACAGTGGCAATGGTCGCCATTACAGCAAAAATGGTGGCAGTACCTCCAAAAGAAAGCATGATGAGCGCTGAACCATTGCTGTAGCTATTGAGCGTGAACCCAAGTAGTCTTGACAGCATTAATCCCATGAAGAATGTGAAGCCCAATAAAAGCAGAACCCCAATGCCTGAATCTTTATTCTTTTCAATCGCCCAGAAGAAACCAAAAGCGACTGCCATAAAGACAATAAATCCCATAAATGGGCTGCCTGCAAATGGGTTAAAACCCATTGCCACACCAAGCCATGAGCCAATAACGGTTGGAACCATGGATAGCGCGAGTAGAGCATAGGTATTTCGCAATACCCTGTTGCGTGTTTGTGCGCTTGTAATCGAGCCTGTTTGCCCAAAGCCGAAAGAGTTGAGATCACCCATATTGACTCCTTTTTCTATATAAATGTATTAGCCCAATTGAGGGCATTGACTGTAAGTATAGACAAATAACGCATATTTCAAGTCAGATGCAATAAAGACTGCAAATTAAATCGTTATGCTTAGTAAATTCAATGGGTTAGCAATCAGAATATAAGGGTTAATACCCCTTAAGGGATGTATAATTCTCCGGTTGTTGAAGCAAGGCGTTTTTGAATGCTGGGCCTGGCGTCAAGATTGCCTTGTTGAAACCTTATCTTTTTGAATTTAATACTGGAGTTTTGCATGGCAATTGAACGCACCCTATCCATCATCAAACCCGATGCAGTGGCAAAAAACGTAATCGGTCAAATATATGCCCGTTTTGAGAAGGCTGGCTTGAAGATCGTGGCTTCCAAAATGGCCCACCTTTCACAATCTGAAGCGGAACAGTTTTATGCAGTGCATAGCTCCCGCCCCTTTTTTAAAGATTTAGTAAGCTTTATGATTTCTGGTCCCGTGATGATTCAGGTCTTGCAAGGTGAAAATGCAATTGCTAAAAATCGCGAACTGATGGGTGCTACTGATCCTAAAAAAGCCGATGCCGGCACTATTCGCGCTGATTTTGCGGACAGTATTGACGCAAATGCCGTTCATGGATCTGATGCTCCTGAAACTGCTGCTGTGGAAATCACCTTTTTCTTTCCTAGCATGAACGTATTTAATCGTTAATTCAATTAAAAAGATACGCATTGACCTCCCCGCGAGTAAATCTCTTAGATTTTGACGCTGACCATATGGCAGCATATGTCGCGGGGTTGAACGAAAAGCCCTTTAGGGCAAAGCAACTCATGCAGTGGATACATCAACGCGGTGTATCTGACATCAATGCAATGAGTGATTTGGCCAAAAAATTTCGAGCCACATTATTGGATAAGGCAGAGGTTTCCTCATTGCCCATATTGAAAGATGAACGTGCCAACGACGGCACTCGTAAATGGCTGTTGGATGTTGGCGCTGGAAATGCAGTAGAGATGGTTTTTATTCCCGAAGACGATCGGGGTACTCTTTGCATTTCTTCTCAGGCGGGATGTGCGGTTAACTGTCGTTTTTGTTCAACCGGGTTTCAAGGATTTTCGCGCAATCTTACGGCTGGCGAAATTATTGGGCAGCTTTGGTTTGCAGAACACCGCTTACGCAAAGATCCCGAGGCTATTCGACGTCTAGAGCAATACCCAACGCCTGGTTATGAGCATACTGGCCGCGTTGTTTCCAACGTTGTCATGATGGGGATGGGCGAACCTCTGCTCAATTACGATAATGTACTATCTGCACTACGACTCATGTTGGACGACCGTGCATATGGGTTATCACGCCGCCGCGTAACGGTATCGACTTCCGGCGTTATTCCAATGATTGATCGCTTAGCTCAAGATTGCCCAGTGGCTTTAGCAGTTTCATTGCATGCCCCAAATGATGCCTTGCGCGATCAGCTGGTTCCCTTGAATCAAAAGTATCCCTTAAAAGACTTGCTTGCATCCTGTGAGCGGTATTTGCCTTTCGCTCCAAGAGATTTTTTGACATTTGAGTATTGCATGCTTGATGGCGTAAATGATTCTGACGTCCAAGCGAAGCAACTGGTTCAATTGTTGAAAAATATTCGCTGCAAGGTCAATTTAATTCCGTTTAATCCTTTTCCTGAGTCGGGTTTAAAGCGCTCGCCTCCTCAGCGGATCCAAGCCTTTAGTTATATTTTGCAGGAAGCGGGAATGATTGCGACCGTAAGAAAAACGCGGGGAGACGACATAGCAGCCGCTTGTGGTCAATTGGCTGGCGATGTCGTTGATCGAACCCGTGTTCGAGAGCGTGATATTCATGATACGCAAATTCAACAACAGCCAGTTCAGTGGCTTGATAAGCTTGATAAATAATTTACCCTAGGTAATTTTATGAAATCAGACTCATCTTCAGCAAACTCTAAATTGGGACCTGCGCCTAAGCGGCTTACTCGTCAAGCAATTGTTACTTGGCAGAATAATCGAATCACTATTGGTGGCGATGCTCCGGTGCGGGTGCAGTCTATGACGAATACGGATACGGTAGACGTTGTTAGTACCGCTATTCAAGTAAAAGAATTGTCAATGGCGGGTTCTGAGATGGTTCGGATTACTGTAAATACCCCAGAGGCAGCTTCTGCCGTTCCTTATATTCGTGAGCAACTCGATAGAATGGAAATTCTGGTTCCGCTGATTGGGGACTTTCACTACAACGGCCATACCCTTTTAAAAGATTTTCCAGACTGTGCAAAAGCCTTATCCAAGTATCGAATTAACCCTGGTAATGTGGGTAAGGGCGCAAAAAAGGATTTACAGTTCGCCCAAATGATTGAAGCAGCATGTCGATATGGCAAACCCATTAGGATTGGCGTCAACTGGGGCAGTTTGGATCAAGAATTGTTGGCTAGCATTATGGATGAAAATGCATCTCGATCTGTTCCGGGCACTTCTCAAGCGGTGATGATTGAAGCTTTAATTCAATCAGCAATGCAATCAGCAGAAAAGGCGGTTGAAGTGGGAATGGACCGCAATCAAATATTGCTTTCGTGCAAAGTTAGTAATGTTCAAGATCTAGTTGCTGTTTACCGAGAGTTGGCTCTTCGTTGTGATTACCCTTTGCACCTTGGGTTAACCGAAGCTGGAATGGGTAGTAAAGGGATTGTTTCATCTACTGCGGCCATGGCTATTTTGTTGCAAGAGGGGATTGGAGATACCATTCGAGTTTCATTGACTCCGGATCCAGGGGCTCCACGCGAAAATGAGGTTATTGTGGCGCAAGAAATTCTGCAAACGATGGGTTTACGTAATTTCACTCCCATGGTCATTGCTTGTCCAGGTTGTGGGCGAACAACCAGCACAACTTTTCAAGAGTTAGCAGCAAATATTCAAAGTTATTTAAGACAACAAATGCCAATTTGGAAGAAATCTCATCCGGGTGTTGAAAGTATGAATGTGGCAGTAATGGGCTGTATTGTGAATGGTCCTGGCGAGAGTAAGCATGCCAATATTGGCATCTCATTGCCGGGTACAGGGGAGACTCCTGCGGCACCTGTATTTGTTGATGGCGTTAAAGTGAAAACTTTACGAGGTGAACGAATCACTGAGGAATTTCAGCTAATTGTTGATGAGTATGTAAGATTGAATTATTAATTATTTATCTGCAAAAAATTCAGCGCTAATGTGAAAAATGATTCTATGAGCAGTCAAAAAATTCAAAAAATAAATGGCATAAGAGGCATGAATGATGTATTGCCTGCGGATGCAGCGCAATGGATACATCTTGAAAAAACCCTTTTAGATTTAACTTGTGCTTATGGGTACGAGTTCCTTAGGACACCAATAGTTGAAGCCACAGCAGTTTTTCAACGTGGAATTGGCGAGGTCACCGATATTGTTGAAAAAGAACTGTATTCATTCGAAGATCGATTGAATGGCGAACAACTCACTTTGCGACCAGAAGGCACTGCGGCTCTAGTACGCTCCGTAATAGAGCACAATTTATTGTATGACGGACCTAAGCGGCTTTGGTATACAGGGCCAATGTTTCGTCACGAAC
>CAIKFU010000103.1 GCA_903826775.1 uncultured beta proteobacterium
CAGTCCTCTGCTCTACCGACTGAGCTACCAGGCCAAGATGGCAAATTATAAATGAAACTCAAGATTTACCAATAAATGGTCCGGCCAACTTGCGAAGGTCTTGGTATATTTACATGCTTTTTCATTGAAAGAGCTCTTTTCCCTTTGTTTGCTGATTTAATCTCTTCAATGCCGTACTTCTACCCTAGAATTTGAATGCTTTTGCCAAATCCAAGCTTTTTGCATTTACAACTCTAGATATATGGTCTCTTTTTTCCAACTGAAGATTTAAAACGAGAGTTGCAAATAAGGCTTCATTCCAGCCAAGGACGTCTCTCTCGAGTCCTCCGCTCACAATATGCAGCTAAAACTTGCTGCCCGTGGTTTTAATCTCAGTGAATTCACTTTTCTAAATTGAATTGAAGGAGTCTAGCTCATTCCTGTTCGTGACAACGAATGCCCCATGCCATTTGCTAACGGCAACGGTGCAACCAAATTAGCCGTTAGAGTAAGTGTGCCGGGTGAGTTTTTTGAATGCCTTGGCGCGCATTACTTCTAGATGCCGCTTCTACTTAGGAGAGCAAAGCATAAACTGCCATTTTGCTCATTGCCCTCAAGAAAATTGGTTTTCCTACAATCCCGATGGTCAATGGCCACTTGAATAAAAGACAGACTATTCGCCCTTATTTCGCGAGGTATCAATACCTAGCGCCTTTAATTTTCTATACAAATGTGTTCTTTCAAGACCGGTATATTCTGAAATCTTTGTCATGCTACCGCCCATAATCAGCATCTGATGTTCAAAATAGGCCTTTTCAAAAAGATCACGAGCCTCTCGTAACGGCAAATCGAAATAGGTTTTTGCTATGCCACTAATATACCCACCATCCTGCTGAACAGAAACAGCCTGGGTTGCCTTTTCTAATGGCGAGTTAGCCTTAATTTGTGCACTACTGGCGGCTTGAACAGAATTCAAACGCCCTTCAGTCGGCTCAAAATGCTTTGGAATGCTTTCCAGCGCTTTATTAATTGTTTTTAACAATTTTTGCAGGGCAATTGGCTTTTCCAGAAAATTTAAGGCGCCAATCCGAGTTGCCTCCACAGCAGTATCAATGGTGGCATGACCAGACATCATCACAACCGGCATCGTTAGCTGCCCGGTATTGGACCACTCCTTTAACAAAGTGATCCCATCGGTATCGGGCATCCAAATATCCAATAGCACCAAATCGGGTCGCATCTGTTCGCGCACATTTCGAGCTTGTATTGCACTTTCAGCGCAATACACAGTATGACCTTCATCCGTCAAGATTTCATTTAGAAGCTCACGAATTCCCATTTCATCATCAACAACCAGAATGCTAGCCATAGCTATATCACCTCTTTTGCTAGATTCATAAACAAAATTGAAATCTGCGCGCCATTCACTTCTTCTCCATTCATACGATTATGAATTTCTATTTTGGCACCATGATCATCAACAATTTTTTTCACCACCGCTAAACCCAAACCCGTTCCCTTGCTTTTAGATGTTATATACGGTTCAAACGCTCTTGCCAATATCTTAGCTGGAAATCCCGTTCCTGAATCGGTTATTGTCAAACGAACTGCAATTTGTTGAATGCCGTTCGCTTCGCCATAGGGAACTTTCTCGGTTTTTACTTCAACAGCCGCGTTTTTATTTTTACCTTCCAAGGTTGCATCTTGAGCATTCTGCAGTAAATTATGAATGACTTGCCGTAATTGCGTTGAATCGCCCATGATATTGGGGCAAGAAAAATCCAATAGGGTGCTGATAGAGCTACCTTCATATAACACCAAAATTTCTTCGATTAAGGTATTTATAGAAACAGGCTTTAATTGAGAACTTGGCGTCTTGGCAAAATCTCGAAAATCATTCACCATCTCCTTCATTGCCTGTACCTGACCAATGATGGTTGCAGTGCTACGATTAATCATCTCTTCTTGCTCTGGATTTAATTTACCAATTAACTTCTGCTGCAATCTCTCTGCAGATAATTGAATGGGCGTCAGTGGATTCTTAATTTCATGGGCTAGACGCCTTGCCACCTCGCTCCAGGCAATTGAACGCTGAGCGCTTACCACGTCGGTAATATCATCGAAAACAATCATTCGCAGGTCAGGGGCAATCTGAGTACCGCGCACAAACAAGGTAACACCCAATTCATTTTCAAACTCGTTTGTGGAATGCAATTGAACCTGCTTTTGCCAAACTGTGGCCTCTTTTTGGGTTTTAACCTTGACTCCTAAAGTATCAGGTTGTTTTTGGCCTGCTACAGCAACATGCATTGTCGCAAAACCCTCGCGAATCACCCCTTCAAATTCGGTTAATGCCGGAATTGAGCTCAATGGGTATCCATCAAGGCGCGTTAAATCTTGGCCAAAAATTCTATCAGCGCCTGCATTACTTGAAACCACGTTAAAGTTTTGATCAAAAATGCAAACACCTGCTGTTAAGTTTCCTAAAACCGTTTCTAAGAAGGTTTTGGACTCCTGCAAAGAATTTCGAGTATCAAGCAATTGACGAGTCATTTGGTTAAATTGCCGCGTCAACATGCCGAGCTCGTCCCCCGTATCCAATTCGGGTTTTGGTGATAAATCGCCCTGAGCTACAGCTTGCGTTCCTTTGAGCAACATTAGCAAAGGACGGGCCAGTTGCCTGCCTAAAATTAAGGCTAAAGTAACCGCTACAAATAGCGCAAAGAATAAGGTTAATGTGAGGGTCCCAATGTACATTTTACGCAACCCAGTCCGGCCCAAAGCCTTCTCTTGATAGTCGCTATACGCCGCCTGAACGGCTAAGGTATTTTTGGTAATCCCCTCCGGTACCATTTTTATTAATTGCAGATACCAGAGCTCCTTCTGGGATTGCAAATTTAATCCAAAGCCATGAATATTAGATGCCTTTTCCTGAACCAAAGGAATAACTGCACGTAGCCGGTAGGATTGTTGGCTATCGGCGCCTTGAGGTTCTTCGATATAACTAGCGCCATTAACTCTGGCTGCTTGATTCATGACGTCTTGATTTGGTGGAGCAGCTCGACTCTGTAGCATGTTGCCAGATGTTGCAGTGGCAACAACCAATTGACGACCATTAAAAATCGTAATTTCTTGAATCCCAAATTGATCCCGCATGCGTGACAGCAATAATGTCAACTCAGCAGGGCTTGCATTGTTAGGTAAACCCTGAATTTGATTGGCAATGATTCGCCCATCGTCCTGCAACTCTTGTAATGAAGCGCTAAGGGTTGCTCGACCCAGTTCCAGACCAGCCTCCAAAGCCTGCTCCACTTTGACATCAAACCAGGTTTCTATGCTCCGGGAGACAAACTGCCAAGAAACACCATACAAAATCAGTCCAGGGACTACCCCGACCAACCCAAATATCATGGCAAGCTTCGCAATTAATCGAGTACCAAATCGTTTTTTTCGCCAACGAATTGCGATGACAACCATTAACACCAGAATGACTAAGGTCAAACAAATACCAACCACTGCGTTGGCGGCGTATAACCAAATAAAGTACTTGTCAAAAAATTCAGTATTGGACGATGCCGTCGATAACAAAATTAACAATACCAACGCCACTCCACCGGTAATGGCTGTTGCCATGGGCAAGGCGTATGCCTTCATCGTGTTTTTTTCAAAAAACACCCGTCGCGAAGATGCAAGACGATCCTTCATCGTTTTACGATATTTTGACCATTGGGTGCAAAAGGAAAGCGCAACCAATCACTAGAGACATTCCAGTCTCGATTGTTAAGGGCGTTAACTTGAAATGGTTTTGGTAGCTTACTTAAGTCCAAAGTCATTCTCAAGGACGCTGTATACGATTTGCTTGGATCAATCAAACCGTTTTCTATTACATGCCATCCCCCAATGCTTCCCACTGCTTGCAATGCTTCAGAGATGGTCTGAGCAGAAAACGTAAACCCTTCCGAAGCAATCCGAAATTGTTTGGTTAGTGGCTGGTATGACAACCTGGTTTGTCTTTGCAAGATCGCCGGTTTTTCATCAAACCAATACCAACGTGAGCGACTCAACTCAAATTCTGTTTGAAAATAAAGAACCACGCCTTTTTGCACGGCATCTTCAAGGCCAGGCGACAACTCTATCTGAAATGCAGCATTTAACAGCCATTCGTTATCAATCCGCTCTAGTTCAACAGACTTGACCTGAATCCCTTCGGCCCAACTGATGGGTGCAGTGAATACTCCAACCACCATCAGACAAAGGAAAATTAGGCCTTTAATTCTACGATTCATGTCCCATTTTTCTTAAATAAGGCATAGTAAAAACCATCGTGGGTTCCTGTTGGGGTAATCTGGCCGGGGGATCTTAATCGTAATACATTACTGTGTCTGCCCTCAAACCATATTGCCTGGTCCTCGCCCTCTTGTGGAAATATCGAACAAGTTACGTACAGCAGTAAACCATCCGGCTTCAGCATTCTCCAAGCTTGTTGCAGTAATTCCCGCTGCCGATCCTGCAAACCCTTTATATCACTTTCTCGTCTTAAAAAAGGAATGTCAGGGTGGCGCCCAACAATACCGGAAGCAGAACAGGGTGCGTCCAACAAAATCTTATCAAAAAGCCTACCATCCCACCAATCGGCTTTTGAGGCATCACCATGCTGAATGCTGACCAATTGTGAATTCAGCCGCATTCTCTCTAGATTCCCACCAATTTTCCCTAGTCGCGTTGCATCTATATCTAGTGCTAGCAGTTCAATATCCGCCAACTCCAACAAATGGGCTGATTTGCCTCCTGGCGCTGAACAAGCATCCAAAATCCTTTCTCCTGGCTGCGGATTAAGCAAAACTGCCGCCATTTGTGCTCCAGCATCTTGTACGGAAGCTAATCCACCATAAAAACCTGGCAAGCTAGAAACAGGCACGGGCGTACCTAAACAAAGTGCCGCCTCTAAAGGTACGCCTCCTATCTCATCGATAGTTTCAGACTGAATTCCAACCTCATTTAGTAACTCTTGATATTTATCCCGACTAATTTGTCGTAAATTCACCCGCAGCGTTAATGGGGATCGTTGTGCCTGTTGAATGCTGATTGACTGCCAAGTTAGCGGGTAGTTTCTCTTAAGATTCCTTTGCCACCATACCGGGAAGAACATTGGATTTAACGTGGGGTCAAATAGGATGCCGTCTTTGGGTGACTGAACAAGAAGGCTAATTTTTCTTAATACTGCATTGACTAGCCCTTTCGCATATTTTGTCTGTTCATATTCGTTACAAGCTTTCACCGCCTCATCAACAGTCGTATGGCTCGCATACCCTTTTTTATCTGCGTTGCCAGCCAAAAGCAAAGAAATTGCGACTACCAGCAAATATTCGACCTCTGGTGGAGGCGGTTTGGGGATAAACTCCTTAATCAGTTCATGCGATCTAATCCACTTGCGTAAAGCATCAAACGTTAAGCTTTGAACAATTGGCTTTTCATGAGGATCGAGTTGATCTAAAACCTCCGTTAAGGATCGTCCCGCAATTACCTCACCGATCGCTTGCGCAGAAATGGTCACGGCTTGAGATAGTCGCAAACTGCGATGCTCTATTGGCTCTTGCAAACTAAAGCACCTCCGGGTAAACCCCGTTTTTCACCATCGCCATTAACCGAGACACTCGCTCTTCTGTCGGAGGGTGTGTTGAAAATAATTGCGCTAAACCGGTACCTGATAAAGGGTTCAAGATCATCATCTGGGCTGTTTCAGGGTGATTTTGAACAGCTTGAAATGGAATTGCCTGTGCAAATTGATGAATTTTCTGCAAGGCAATCGCCAATGCCTCAGGATCCTGTGCGATTTCTGCGCCGCCACGATCCGCTTCATATTCTCTCGCTCGAGAAATCGTCATTTGAATTAAGCTTGCTGCAATCGGGGCCAAAATCGCCACCATGATTCCTGCCATGGGATTTGTTGGGCGACCTTCTGAATCTCGGCCACTAAAAAACATTGCAAAGTTTGCTAAAGCCGAAATTGCGCCCGCCATGGTTGCTGCAACCGTTGAAATTAATACATCCCTATGCTTAATATGGGCAAGTTCATGGGCCATTACCCCGCGTAATTCACGCTCAGAAAGAATCTTTAAAATTCCCGTTGTTGCCGCTACAGAGGCATGCTCCGGATCACGGCCGGTCGCAAATGCATTAGGTGCTTCTTCGTTTATTAAAAATACTTTGGGCATTGGTAATCCCGCCTTCTCAGCTAGATCTCGTATGGCTGCATAAAACTGAGGAGCCGATTTTTCATCAATCTGCTGCGCATTCGTCATTTTTAGCACCATGGTATCCGAATACCAATAGCTGAAAAAATTCATCCCACATGCCATCAATAAGGCCAACAACATTCCCTGTTGCCCGCCAAGCATCCCTCCAACCACAATGAAAAGCGCTGTTATTGCAGCCATTAAGATGGCTGTTTTTACAAAATTAAACATCGCAACCCTTTATTTATTCAACTTTGAAGTCTTAATATATTCCTACTGGAAAATGATGGGGCTTAGTCCCGGGCTATTTTGTTCAGCTTCAAGCCATATTCGGGAGGCAATTTTCCTGCCGCCCGGTTTTTGTACCTCAAGCACTTCCAAAACCCCCTCTGCACATTCCACCACAACGCCCTCAATTCCATAGCCCAATACTGCCCCAGGTCTACCCAATTTCATTGTTTCCCACTTCGCCTGCTCTGCCTCAGAAAGCTGTCTTGACCTCCACAATTTCAAAAAATCGTTGCCTATTCGGCTACTTGCCCCTGGAAATGGATTTAAGGCGCGAATTTTATTATCGATAGCCTGTGCACTCATCAACCAATTGATGCTGGCTTCGCTCTTAAGAATTTTTTGGGCATATGTCACACCCTCTATTGGTTGCGTCTCTTTAAAAAAATCAGGATTTTGAGCAATGGAATGTAAGCACTGAATAATTAATTCAGCGCCAACGATTGCCAGTTTGTCGTGTAACGTGCTGCTGGTTTCATCTGGGGCAATATCAACCGATTTACGAAGAACCATCCCACCCGTATCCAAACCTGCATCCATTTTCATTACGGTGACCCCTGTCTCAATATCACCCGCCTCTATTGCGCGCTGAATAGGAGCTGCGCCACGCCATCGTGGCAACAAGGACGCATGAATATTCAAACACCCATGGCGCCCGTTTTGCTCAGAAATATCTAAAAAATCTTGGGGAAGTATTAGTCCATAAGCAACCACCACCATCACATCAAAATCAATGCTAGCTAGTGTCTGATACACCTCTTCCGCTTGGGCGCGTTTTATTATGTCGGGGTTATTGCGCTTTAACGTTTCGGGTTGCAACACGGCAATCCCATAATGCAGTGCCCATTCTTTAACAGGGCTAGCATGAAGACGCATTCCGCGCCCTGAATTCCGGTCAGGCTGGGTAAGAACCAACACTACATCATGACCCGCCGCTTTGATTGCTTGCAAAGATTGAGCAGCAAAATCTGGGGTGCCGGCAAAAACCACCTTCATGTTCTTCGCACCTAAAACGGACTCGCTAATTCTTTGGCGCGCTTTTTCATTTTTAAAGATATACGACTTCTTTTGAGCAACGAAAGGTATTCCACAAAAACCTTGCCTTCTAGGTGATCCATTTCATGTTGCAAGCAAACCGACAATAAACCATCGGCATCTAATTCAAAGCTATTGCCATTTAAATCTAAGGCCTTGATCCGGACTCGATCTGGGCGATCAACCTCGTCGTAATACTCAGGGACTGATAAGCAACCCTCGCGCCAAGACTTTTTTTCATCGCTCGCCCAAACCAGCTCCGGATTAATAAATACCATTAGCTCGTCTTGGCTTTCTGAAATATCAATAACAATAATGCGCTCATGCACATCAACCTGGGTAGCGGCTAACCCAACCCCAGGGGCCTCGTACATTGTCTCAGCCATATCTGCCACAATTTTTCTAGTGCGCGCGTCCACTTGCGCCACAGGTTTGGCCACTTTAAATAAACGAACATCAGGGTAACAAAGTACGGGTAATAGCGCCATGTGAGAATTATCCAACAGACTAATAAGAATGTCCTAAATTATGCACGTCTTGACACACAGTCTGCCCATCAAAATAAATGCCTCACGACTAATCCTTTCTTCATTACAACTTATTGATTATTAAAGATTAAATTTTTAGAAATCCCAAGAAATGCGATAAGCTGCTTGCAGTATTTTTGCTCCATATTTAGGCACTCAACCCAACCCATGACTCTTGATGGATTAGACAAATGCCCCCTAAATACCGCTTAAAAAATGAGCGAAAAATGCTAATTTTGGACTTTTATTAATTTATCGGTTAATAATAAAAAAGAGGGTGAGGCGCTAAGTAGGGTTAAATTAGGCTTCTTTTCACTTAAGTAAATTCCTTAATCAGTTCAAATTTAGGCAAACGCGTGGCTAAAGCATCTACCAAAACAAGCTCAAAAATCCCTGCCGGAGATCATCAAAAGGCGCTCATTATTGCTGAAAAGCCTTCCGTTGCTAGCGACATTGCCAAAGCCTTGGGGGGATTTACTAAATATGAGGATTACTTTGAGAATGACCAGTACGTCATTTCCTCTGCTGTTGGACACCTTTTGGAAATTGCTGCTCCCGAAGAATACGACGTCAAACGCGGAAAATGGTCATTTGCCAATTTGCCAATAGTGCCCCCCTACTTTGACCTTAGGCCAATTGTCAAAACCGAAACCCGCTTAAAAGTATTGCAAAAACTGATTAAACGCAAAGACATTAACGAACTCATTAATGCCTGTGATGCTGGTCGAGAAGGGGAGCTCATATTTCGTTTGATTGCGCAACATGCCAAAGCCCCTCAATCCATTAAACGATTATGGCTTCAGTCCATGACTCCTAACGCCATACGTGAGGGCTTTAATACCCTGCGCTCTGACGACGATATGCAACCATTGGCGGACGCTGCACGCTGTCGTTCGGAGGCGGATTGGCTTGTTGGCATCAATGGAACGCGTGCAATGACTGCGTTTAACAGTAAGAGCGGCGGTTTTTTTCTAACCACAGTGGGTCGAGTGCAAACCCCAACCCTTTCAATCGTAGTCGAACGTGAAGAGTTGATACGTAAATTTGTTTCAAAAGACTACTGGGAGGTCAAGGCGGAATTCATTGCTGCGGCTGGAGTCTATGAGGGAAGGTGGTTTGATCCAAAATTCAAAAAGGATGTTGCAGCGCCAGATGCTCGTGAAAACCGTCTATGGAGCGAGGCTGCCGCCCAAAGTATCGTTGCTGCATGTCGCAATAAAAAAGCTAGCGTTACAGAAGAAGCGAAACCAGCCACACAGCTAGCCCCTCAACTCTTTGATCTCACTAGTCTGCAGCGTGAGGCAAATGCACGATTTGGATTTTCTGCGAAAAATACCTTGGGGTTGGCTCAAGCACTTTATGAGCGCCATAAAGTTTTAACCTATCCACGTACAGATGCCAGAGCATTGCCCGAAGATTATCTTGATACCGTTAAACAAACCATGGAAAGCCTTGCTGCGCATTCTCATGAATTTCAACCCTTTGCTCAACAGATTTTGGAAGGCGATTCTCTAGACGCAAAAGCAAAAAAAGGTTACGGCTGGATCAAACCGAATAAACGTATTTTTGACAATTCCAAAATCTCTGATCACTTTGCTATTATTCCAACGCTAGAGGCCCCTAAAACTTTAAGCGAACCCGAGCTCAAGTTATACGACCTTGTTGTGCGTCGATTCTTAGCGGTTTTCTACCCAGCTGCAGAATTTCGTGTCACCACACGCATCACCGAAGTGTCTGGACACCAATTTAAAACTGAAGGGCGCGTTCTTGTAAATCCAGGATGGCTTACTGTCTACGGTAAATCCAATCAAGCCGATGATGAGCTGATTGCAGTTCAGCCAAATGAAACCGTTTTAACGGACTCAATATTAACGGTTCCTCTAAAAACCAAACCCCCTGCGCGGTATAGCGAAGCTACCCTACTATCCGCTATGGAAAGCGCTGGAAAATGGGTCGATGATGATGACATGCGAGAGGCAATGGCGGAAAAAGGGTTGGGAACTCCTGCGACACGAGCGGCAATCATTGAAGGTTTATTGGCCGAAAGATACATCTTCCGAGAAGCAAGAGAACTCGTTCCGACAGCCAAGGCTTTTCAATTGATGACCCTCTTACGAGGTCTCGATGTTGAAGAATTGACCCGACCAGATTTAACAGGAAACTGGGAAAATAAACTATCGCTAATCGAGCAGGGGAAGATGAATCGCGTAGCTTTTATGCAAGAAATAGCTCAAATGACTCAGCGAATTGTTAAGCGGGCCAAGGAATATGATAGCGATACCATTCCAGGCGATTACGCAACAATGCAAACGCCTTGTCCACATTGTCAGGGGCCAGTAAAAGAAAACTACCGTCGCTTTGCCTGCGAAAAATGCGGTTTTACCATTAGCAAAACTCCCGGCGGCAGGGCTTTCGAATACCCAGAAGTTGAAGAACTACTGCAAAACAAGACCATTGGACCGCTTCAAGGGTTTCGCAGCAAAATTGGTCGCCCTTTTGCGGCCATCATTAAGCTAAGTGAAATTCCCGAAGATGATGCCGACTACCCAAATGCTGGTTACAAACTGGAATTTGATTTTGGCAACAGCCAAGCTGACGATGAAGAGCCTATTGATTTTACGGGTCGGCAAGCTTTGGGAGCGTGCCCAAAATGTTCTGGTGCCGTTTATGAAGATGGCATGCGTTATTTATGTGAACACAATACCGGGCCCAATAAATCCTGCGACTTCAAAACAGGTAAAGTGGTTTTGCAACAAGAGATTTCTAGCGAGCAAATACAAAAATTGCTGAGCGAAGGCAAAACCGATTTGTTAACCAACTTTAAATCCAATCGAACAGGTCGTGGGTTTAAAGCTTACCTTGCCTTGGGATCCGGTGGAAAAATTGGTTTTGAGTTTGAGGCCAAGGCAGCCAAAGGAGCCGCAGGCACTAAAGCAGCGCCAGCAAAAAAACGTGCCGGTGCAAGCGCGGCAAGTAAATCGGTAGCAAAACCCAAACGCTCCAGCAGTGCAAAACCTTCATCCAAGACCTGAGCTCGAATGATCTTTGCTGCTAACGCAGACCATAAAACCCCTCGAGACCCTAAAGCCGTAGCTAAAAATATATTTGGATGCTGATTTAACTTACCAATAATAGGCAGCCTGTCACCGGCTACACAACGAATACCAACAAATCTTCCGGACGCCTCTAAGGCACTCGTATCTCCACTCTCACAGGCTATTAAATTTTTAGCCAGATCCCGATTAAAGTCGTCGCTGGAGTTTCGTGCACCGAGGTCATCCTCCCCCTCATCAAAGCTTGACCCCACTATCCAACGTGCACTCCCATCACTAAAAAATCCCCGTTCAGCTGGCAAACAATACCCATCGCCACAGATTCCCGCTTTGGGTAAATATGAAATCCATTTGTTTTTTGCGTCGATCTTAAATATGCTGAGCTGTCCCCGAACTGGTCTCAAAGGCAAGCGAATTCCAATGCTGCTTAACAGTAGTTTTGTCTCCAAGGATGCGGCAACAACCACCTTCCTTGCGCTCAACAACACTTCTTTATCCCTGCCAATCAGCATCCACAAATTACCCTCCTTTTTTAACCCGCTAATCTGTAAATCCCAAATGCAGGTGAGGTTTTCGTGTGGCTGTAAAAGACCCTCGATAGTCGATGCTAAATTTAATGTAGCCCCTTGTGAGAACCAGGTTCCATTGCGCTTAACGCCGCATAATGCCAACGCTTCGTCTGCACTAACGGCTCTTGCAATTGCCTGGTCTAATCCCAGTCCACATAAATGTTCTGCCAACTTTTGTAGATCAAATATTTCCCCGGTCTTGGCTGCCTGAAACAACCCGTGCTGCTGCCATTGACCGCCCCAACGCTCTGCAGCAAGGAGAAATGCTATACGAGTAAGGCGCAATAACCGTGGGGATCCTCTCCCGATATGAGGATGTGCTATAGCGAAGGCATGGCTTGAGCAGGCTTTAGCTGGACCTGACTCAGCATCTACAATGCAAACTTTTTGCCCTTTCAAAAGCAATTCATTCGTAATTGTTGCGCCTGCAATACCTGCCCCAATCACCACAACTTCATGGTGTTGGGGAATAATCTTCACCGGTTTGTGTACGACATGAATGCTTAATTAAGCATTCATTCGTTTTTCAATTTTTGCGCGAGTATCCAACAGCTCTTTAGGCAAATGGTGGGCAAGTTGCTCAAATAATTCTGTATGCAACTTCAGTTCAGCCTTCAAATCTTCCTGTCCAATCGTAATAACGGAATTAAATTGATCAAGAGAGAAATCAAGTCCAGCCCATTGCATATCAGCATGCTCTGGAGAAATCCCCAAGGCCGTTTCCTTGCCTTTGCTAGTACCGGCTACGCGACCCAAAATCCAAGTTAAAACACGCATATTCTCGCCAAATCCTGGCCAAGCAAACTTCCCCTGGTCGTTCTTACGGAACCAATTGACGCAATAAATCTTAGGCAATACCGCGCCTTCATCAGCCAACTTTTTCCCAAGGTTAAGCCAATGCTGGAAGTAGTCACTCATGTTGTAGCCTGTAAATGGCAGCATTGCAAATGGGTCCCGACGCACAACACCTACTTTGCCTGTAATCGCTGCGGTGGTCTCAGAACCCATTGTTGCAGCCATATAAACTCCCTCAACCCAATCGAGCGACTCGCTAACCAAAGGTACCGTAGTTGAACGACGACCGCCGAAAAGAAATGCGTCAATAGGAACGCCCTGTGGATCATCCCAGTTGGGATCCACTGCAGGATTATTAATTGCCGCCATCGTAAAACGGGAGTTGGGATGAGCTGCCTTACGTCCAGCAGCGCCGTCTGCAGGCGTCCAATCCTTTCCCTGCCAATCAACTAAGTGTGCTGGAGGTGTTTCTGTTAACCCCTCCCACCAAACATCCCCATCATCTGTTAATGCCACATTTGTAAAAATAACGTCTTGATTTAATGAATCTATGCAATTTGGATTTGTTTGTCGGTTTGTTCCGGGCGCAACTCCAAAATATCCAGACTCAGGATTAATAGCAAATAGGCGCGTCTTACCCGTTACAGGGTCTTTGCGAGGCTTAATCCACGCAATGTCGTCACCAATGGTGGTAACTTTCCAGCCTTCAAAACCCTTTGGTGGAATCATCATCGAAAAATTGGTTTTTCCACATGCAGAAGGGAAGGCTGCTGCAACGTGATATTTTTTTCCCTCAGGCGTTGTAACCCCTAAAATCAACATGTGCTCAGCAAGCCAGCCTTGATCGCGACCCATGGTGGAAGCAATCCGTAAGGCAAAACATTTTTTACCCAATAAAGCGTTGCCGCCGTAACCGCTTCCAAAAGACCATATCTCACGCGTTTCAGGATAATGAACGATATATTTTGTTGGGTTATTTGGCCAAGCAACGTCCTTTTCACCGACTGCAAGCGGCTTACCTACTGTATGAATACAAGGCACAAACTCCCCGTCGGCACCAAGCTGTTCAATCACTGCCTTGCCCATTCTGGTCATAATGCGCATATTAATTGCAACATAAGGGCTGTCAGAAAGCTCTACCCCAATATGCGCTATTGGAGAGCCAATTGGACCCATGGAAAAAGGGACCACGTACATGGTTCTTCCGCGCATGCAGCCCGAAAATAGTGGTTTTAATGTTGCTCTCATTTCACTCGGCTCCACCCAATTATTGGTTGGACCCGCATCTTCTTTTTTAGCAGAACAAATAAATGTGCGATCTTCCACTCGCGCCACGTCTTGAGGGTCTGAGAGCGCTAAAAATGAGTTTTTACGTTTAGTTGGATTTAATTTCTTGAAAGAACCGGCCTTAACCATCAACTCACAAAAATAGTCGTACTCTGCTTGCGTCCCATCGCACCAATGAATGTTATCTGGCAACGTGAGGGCAGCAATATCTGCAACCCATTGAATTAACTTCTTATTTTGTACATAGGCCGGCGCATTTACATCAGTTTGGCCATGATTGATCGTATTCATAACTGCCCCTTGAAATAGTAATTTTTAGTCTTTCGATTTTATCATTTAGCTTGTACCGCCCCAAAACCATTAAAAGGCGGTCATATTTACCCAATATTTCACTTTCCAATGCAAAATTGACTGAAAATTTTTCCCAATAAATCATCGGGAAGGAGTTTTCCGGTAATTTCGCCTAATCGGTCTTGAGCAAGCCTCAACTCTTCTGCAAACAACTCTAAAGATTGATTCCCGTCTGCCGCAAAACGCCCTGCATTCTTTAAATGCCTGTCTGCCCCCTCTAGGCAATCCAAATGCCTTCGCCTAGCTACAAAAGCGCCTTCTTGACTGCCGCTCCAACCCACTGCCTGCAGAATCTTTTCCTTTAATTGGGCGATACCAAAACCTGTCTTTGCTGAGATATATAAATAGCCTTCAATGTCCTCATCAGACTTATGGTCCAACAGAAGGTCTGCCTTGTTGATTACTTCTAGAACAGCACACCTTGGTGAAAGCGATCTTATGACCCGCTCCTTTAACTCCAACTCTTTGAAGCTTCGCTCGTTCGGTTGATTTCTTGGTTCTTCTAAAAAAATTACTAAATCAGCCAATCTAATAGCCTCCCAAGTACGCTCAATTCCTTTTGTCTCTACTTCATCGACGGTTTCACGTAACCCAGCAGTATCAATCACATGCAACGGCACCCCGTCAATCACAACGCTCTCCCTGACGCGATCACGTGTAGTTCCTGCTATTGGGGTAACAATTGCAACCTCTTCACCTGCTAAGCAATTTAATAATGAACTTTTACCAACATTTGGGGCGCCAACCAAAACAAGTTGTACTCCATCGCGTAATATTTTGCCCTGACCCGCATTTTGTAGCAGCGAGGTTATTTTATTCATCACCAACTCAAGCCTTGTCTTTGCATGGCTGTTTTGTAAAAACTCAATTTCCTCCTCTGGAAAATCTAAAGTTGACTCAACCAAAATCCGAAGCTGTGTAATTTCATCAATTAGGCTGTTTATCTCTTCTGAAAAGATCCCTTGCAAAGAGCGCACAGCCCCACGAACTGCTGCCTCACTCTGAGCGTCTATTAGATCCGATATGGCTTCTGCTTGGGCTAAGTCAATTTTATTATTTAAGAATGCTCGCAGACTAAACTCTCCTGGATTTGCCATTACCAACCCGAACCCAACGCCAATTTCCAGACAGCGTTTTAATACCAATTCGAGCAATTGTGGGCCGCCATGACAATGCAATTCAAAAACATCCTCCCCCGTAAAAGATGCTGGCGCCGGAAAATACAATGCAAGCGCTTGGTCTATAGGCTGATTGGATGCATCATGGATTGTAAATAGAGTCGCATACCGAGGGGTTGGTTTTTTCCCCAATATTTTTTCGGCGATCGAGGTCAGGCTTTCCCCGCTTATGCGAATAATGCCGACCCCTGCCCTGCCAGGCGCCGTAGCAATGGCAATGATGGGAATTTTTCTGATCACCATTGCTATGCGCCTTAGTTGTATTTATTACATCTTTATTGGTTTATTTCGCAACTTCTCTTTTGCCAAACATCTTATTGATTTGCCATTGCTGAGCAATTGACAACACATTATTTACAACCCAATATAAAACCAAACCAGCGGGAAAATTAAAGAACATTAACGAAAAGACAATCGGCATATACAGCATTACTTTTGCCTGTATTGGATCCGGAGGCGTTGGATTTAGTCTTGTTTGGATAAACATTGATATGGCCATCACAATTGGCAATATTCCAATTGGTACATTAATAAACGGCAGGACCCCAAAAAAATTATCTGGCTTGGCTAAGTCGTTCACCCACAACCATGAGACATTTCTCATTTCTACAGAAGATAACAAAACCCAATACAGGGATATAAACACTGGTATTTGGATTACCACCGGCAAACAACCGCCGACTGGATTAATTTTTTCTTTCTTATACATCTCCATCATTGCTTGATTGAGTTTTTGTGGATCCCCTTTATATTGCTCTTTCATTGCCATTAGTCTTGGTTGTACTTCCTTCATTCTTGCCATCGACTTATAGCTTGCAGCAGACAATGGGAAAAATACCAATTTAATTAATACCGTTAGCAAGATAATTGATAACCCCCAATTGCTTACTAAGCCATGTATTTTTTCTAAAAGCCAAAAAATTGGCTTAGCTAATATAGTGAGGTACCCGTAATCTTTTAGTAGAGCAAACCCGGGCGCTATGGTTTCCAATACACTTTCCTCTTGAGGCCCAACAAATAGTTTTGCTTTTTCCTCTACCGCGCTGCCGGGCGTCAACGTACCTAAAGGTATTTGCATACCTATTCGGTATAGGCCATTATCAATTTTTCCAGCATAAATATCTCTGGCAGGCTGATCACCAGGAATCCATGCGCTAGCAAAATAATGCTGAACCATGGCAACCCACGCCGGCTCTCCAGCAGTTACCTGAGTAGGAATTTTGATTTTATTTTTCTCAATGTCTGAGAACTCAAGCTTATTAAATTTTTCTTTTTCGGTATACACAGCTGGTCCAGTAAATGTGCTGTAAAACTGGCTTTCTTTATTGGTTATGCCGTCCCTCACCAATTCCGTATAGAGCACAACTGGACTGCCTGCTGGATTTATTGCCGTTATCCGATGATTTACATCAACCACATAACTTCCGGCATTTAACGCAAAGGTTTTTTCTAACTTAACCCCACTTCGCTCCGCAATCAACGTAATGAAGGGTCTTCCGGATCCATCTTTGCCGGATTGTTGTAATTTAAAAAGCGTGGTGTGGTTTGGTAGATCGCTGTTTCCTATGGAAATTAATCCCGACCGTGCAAAATACTGACGGTTTGAATTAATTTGAAAAAGCTCAACCGGTTTTTGGTCTTCTTCCAGCTCTTTTAATAATTTAGCTTGAATCACACTAGCGCCATTGGCGCTAATTTCTAAAGACAATACGTCATTTTTAATTTCAAACTTTTCTCCGCTTTCTAACGAAGCTGGAGCAGGCGGTATGGGTGTAGAGGTTTTTTGTGCTCCAGAGATTTGCGTAGGCACGTCGCCCTTGCTTACTGCTGTAGTGGTTTTTTCTACAGATTGAGTGGTTGCTGGTCCAGTGGAAAACAATGACGGCTTACCTTCATGCACTAACCAGTTGTTGTATAGCATTAATCCTGAAATCGAAAATACGGCCCACAGAACTGTTCTCTTAATATCCATTTGAATTCGCTTAATTTAGTGACACGTTTTTTTAATTGCAGGATCATAGCCACCGTGAGACCAAGGATTACACCTTAACAACCTCCACAGCACCATCCTTGAGCTTTTTATAAGACCAAAATGACGAAAACAATCGCAAGCAAACTCTGAGCAGCTTGGGGAAAATTTGCACTCAGCCCCAAAATATGGACTCAAGCAAACCTGATATAGCTTGATAAGACCGATGGCTGATTTATTTAAAAGTCGCATTTAGAGAATCCCAATTATTTGGGCTCGTATGGCCTTCTTTTCTTGTATTCTTAGTCTGCCTCGAGTTTCACGACCAATCGGCTTTTTTAGCTTCACCACGACATCACTATTTATCTTTTCAGCTTGAGCCTTCCAAACCAGTTCGCGAACCATACGCTTTAGCTTGTTGCGATCAACCGCCCTTTTTGCAAATTTCTTTGCAATTGCCATTCCCAAATCAGGTTGAGCGCCCTGCTCAACCCCCCCAAAATACAGACCCCAATACAAATTTGTTTTGGGACGCGTTTTTAGTAATTCAGAAATCCTAGAGCTATTCAATTACAAATTAAACGGCTAAGCGTTTACGGCCTTTTGATCTGCGCGCATTTAATACTGCCCGTCCACCGCGGGTTTTCATGCGAATTCTAAAGCCGTGCGTGCGTTTACGTCGTGTTACTGATGGTTGATATGTTCTTTTCATGATCGATCCCGGGAAAGTCCAGTATTTTCCTTGTTGCAAGGCAAAAGGTCAACCTATGTTCGCACTTCTTCTAGGTATTTTTCACTAGTTTTTTCATATCCCGTTGATTTCATTCTATTTATATTAATTATCCACAACTTATCCACAGTTTTTCCACGCTTTTCGTACTTGTGGATAACTTTAAGCAATCGCTACAATAGATTCTCTAAAAATATGAGTAATTTACACACACCCCCAACATTAAATTCCCTAGGCCCTCTTGGTTTTTGGGATGGCGCTGTAGAAATTTTAGCCCTTGAGTTATCCTCCCAGCAATTTAAAACCTGGATTCAACCCCTTCGGTTATTGTCATATATGGAAAGTGATCGCTCACTTATTATTGGAGCTCCCAACCGATTTAAGCTTGATTGGGTTAAAAAAACTTTTGCATCTCGGTTTGAAGAGCTTGCTTCGAATTACTTTGGGCAACCGATATCCTTATCGTTTGTTTTGGATTTAGATCCTGGGGTTATTGAATTGGGAGTAAACAGGATCGCTAATTCAATAGCCAATAAAGAAGCTCTTGAGCCTGCAACTGGAAACTCTTTCCCCGCTTCCCAAAAAAATCTTGGGGAAGAGTCGTCCTCAGTAGAGGAACAAAATTTTGAAATTGAGGATCACTCAAAACTCAACCCCGTTTTAACCTTTGACAGTTTTGTCACCGGAAAGGCAAACCAACTGGCTAGAGCGGCATCGATTCAGGTTGCGCACAACCCAGGAACATCCTACAACCCCATGTTCTTATATGGGGGGGTGGGTTTGGGCAAAACCCACCTTATTCATGCAATCGGCAACCACTTGTTAAAAGAAAAGCCAAATGCACGAATTCGCTACATTCATGCTGAACAATACGTGTCGGATGTTGTAAGGGCATATCAGCAAAAAGCATTTGATCGTTTTAAGCGTTATTACCATTCGCTCGACCTATTGCTTATTGATGATATTCAGTTTTTTAGTGGCAAATCCCGCACCCAGGAAGAGTTTTTCTATGCATTTGAGGCGCTATTAAGCAATAAATCTCAAGTGATTATTACTAGCGATACCTATCCTAAAGAGATGGCGGGTATTGATGATCGGCTTATTTCACGCTTTGATTCTGGATTAACAGTGGCCATTGAACCCCCAGAACTAGAAATGCGCGTGGCAATTCTAATGAAAAAAGCAGCCTCTGAGGGCATTCCAATGAGTGAGGATGTTGCTTTTTTTGTGGCTAAACACCTTCGTTCTAATGTTCGTGAGCTTGAAGGGGCTCTGCGAAAAATTCTCGCCTATGTTCGTTTCCATGGGAAAGAGGTAACCATCGATGTTGCCCGCGCCGCCCTTAAAGATTTGTTGTCTATTCAAAATCGTCAAATTTCAGTAGAAAACATTCAAAAGGCTGTTGCTGATTTTTACAGCATTAAGGTGGCAGACATGTATTCCAAAAAACGGCCTGCCAATATTGCTAAACCACGGCAAATAGCCATGTTTATGGCAAAAGAGTTAACCCAAAAAAGTTTGCCTGAGATTGGGGAATTATTTGGAGGACGCGATCACACCACGGTTCTTCACGCGGTTCGTAAAATTACTGAGGAACGTTCTCATGATGGGCAGCTTAATCATGAAATTCATGTAATAGAGCAAACCTTAAAAGGTTAATTTTTTACCCTGTGGATAAGGTTGTGGATCGCTTAATGGATAACGTATTGGATAAGCTGTGGATAAATTGTGGAAATACTGCGCTTCATGCAAAAATGGGGGGTTAATTAAAAGTTATGCAACATCTATACAGTCTTTATACAGAATTCTTCCACAGGTTTTTTACTGATTAACTAATTGATTTTAAAGGGTTTTTTAACTTATCCACCATTTTAAGCACCCTTACTATTACTACTAATGAGATATATATAAGGATTTAAAAGCAATGCAACTAGTTAATACTTCGCGTGATAGTTTACTTAAACCACTTCAAGTTGTTAGTGGAATTGTTGAACGTCGACACACATTACCTATTTTGGCTAATCTACTTTTAAAGAAGGTTGGTGAAAAGGTTTCGTTTATTTCAACCGATATTGAAATTCAAATTACAACAACTGCGAATTTTGGTGTTGGTTTAGAAGAGGCAACAACTACGGTTGCTGCAAGAAAACTACTTGATATTCTTCGAGCTTTACCAGAAGGGCCGGTATCTTTAAATTTAAAAGACAATCGTTTAGTAGTGCAAAGTGGTAAAAGTCGGTTTTCATTACAAACCCTATCTTCTGCAGAATTCCCAATAATGCAAAGTGTTGGTGAGGTAACGGCTACATGGAAAATGACTCAAAAAAGTTTTCGACAGTTAATTAGTCAAGTGCATTTCGCAATGGCTCAACAAGATATTAGGTATTACTTAAATGGTATGTTGCTGGTGGTAGAAGGTAAAGAGGTTGTTGCTGTGGCTACAGATGGCCACCGTTTAGCATATTCTCGAATTGAATTAACTGAGCCACCTACTGGATCAGGACAACGGCAAGAAATTATTATTCCACGTAAAACAATCTTAGAGTGTCAACATCTTCTTGAGGAATCAGAAGAGCCTTTGGAGGTTAGTCTTACATCCAATCAAGTGAAATTCAGTTTTGGGGATATAGAATTAATTTCAAAATTAGTTGAGGGTAAATTTCCTGATTTTCAACGAGTGATTCCAAAGGGTCATAAAAATTCATTAATAGTTTCTCGAGAAGTTTTACAAGCTGCGCTCCAAAGAGCTGCAATTTTAACTACCGATAAATTTAAGGGTGTTCGTTTCACTTTATCTCCAAACCGAATCACAGTTCAATCCACTAATGCTGAGCAAGAAGAAGCGCAAGAGGAAATAGAAACGGAATACGTTGGTGATAATGTGGAGATTGGATTTAATGTAAGTTATTTACTTGATGTTTTATCAAACCTTAAGATAGAAAACATTCAAATTAGTCTTGGAGATGCAAATAGTAGTGCCGTGATTACATTACCGAACTTAGAGAATTTTAAGTATGTTGTAATGCCAATGCGTATTTAATTTAGAAAAAAATGACTGAAAAAAGTAAAGAAGTTGAGCAATACGGCGCATCATCAATTCAGATTTTAGAAGGCCTTGAAGCGGTTCGTAAAAGACCTGGCATGTATATCGGTGATACATCCGATGGTACAGGTCTTCATCATTTGGTTTTTGAAGTTTTAGATAATTCGATTGATGAAGCTTTAGCTGGCTATTGTTCCGAAATCACGGTGGTTATCCAAACCGATAACTCGATTTCTATTGTAGATAACGGCCGCGGTGTTCCAACCGGCATCAAATACGATGACAAACATAAGCCGAAAAGAAGTGCCGCTGAAATTGTTATGACTGAATTGCATGCTGGTGGAAAATTTGATCAAAACAGTTATAAGGTTTCTGGTGGTTTACATGGTGTTGGAGTTAGTTGTGTAAATGGTCTATCCAAATGGCTTAAGTTAACCATTCGACGTGATGGTAAAACCCATTACATGGAGTTTGCAAGAGGCGTTATTCAAAATCGTAATATTGAAAACGAGAATGGGGTAGAGGTCTCTCCAATTACGGTAATAGGAAATACAGATAAATCAGGAACGGAAGTTCACTTTTTAGCTGACGAAACCATATTTGGAAAAGTTGAATTTCATTATGAAATTTTAGTAAAACGCATTCGCGAACTTTCTTTTTTAAATAATGGCGTTCATATTCGTTTGATTGATCAACGGTCAGGCCAAGAAGAAGATTTTGCTTTTTCTGGTGGAGTAAAAGGCTTTGTTGAATATATTAACCAAACTAAAAATGTATTGCACCCCAATATTTTCTATGCAGAAGGTAATAGACCATCTGATTTAGGGGGTCAAATTACTGCCGAAGTATCAATGCAGTGGAACGATAGCTTTAGTGAGCAAGTCCTTTGTTTTACTAACAATATTCCTCAACGAGATGGTGGAACCCATTTAACCGGTTTACGCGCAGCAATGACTCGTGTCATTAATCGGTATATTGACGAACATGAAGTTGCCAAAAAAGCAAAAGTTGAAATTTCTGGCGATGACATGCGAGAAGGTTTAACTTGTGTCTTATCGGTCAAAGTCCCAGAGCCAAAATTTTCTAGTCAAACTAAAGACAAACTAGTTTCCAGTGAAGTGCGCGGCCCCATAGAAGAAATTGTTGCAGAAGCCTTAAGCGCTTATTTGCAAGAGCGGCCTCAGGACGCAAAAATACTCTGTGGAAAAATTGTAGATGCAGCTAGGGCTAGGGAAGCTGCACGCAAAGCGCGTGATATGACGCGACGTAAGGGCGTTTTAGATGGATTAGGTTTACCAGGTAAATTAGCTGATTGCCAAGAAAAAGACCCAACAAAATCGGAATTGTTTATTGTTGAGGGTGATTCTGCGGGCGGTTCTGCCAAGCAAGGACGAGATCGACGTTTTCAAGCAATTTTGCCCTTAAAAGGAAAAATATTAAACGTTGAAAAAGCCCGTTTTGATAAAATGCTGGCTAGCCAGGAGGTTGTTACCTTAATTACTGTTTTGGGTACCGGCATTGGCGCAGAAGAATACAAAGCCGATAAGCTGCGTTACCACCGCATCATTATCATGACCGATGCTGACGTTGATGGTAGCCACATTCGCACACTACTTCTTACTTTCTTCTATAGGCAGATGCCTGAGTTGATTGAGCGTGGTCATATTTATATTGCACAGCCACCTTTATATAAGGTGAAATTTGGAAAAAATGAACAATACATCAAAGATGATGTTGAGCTCAATCAACTCTTACTTAAGATAGCGCTTGAGTCGGCTTCTATTAAAACCCCATCGGGTGAAGTTATTGAGGGCGAGGGTTTGGTTGAGTTGGCGAAGCATTATCAAGTAATTCAATCTATTGTTGATCGCCTTTCCCGCACTATTGATGAAGACGCATTACGTGCTATTGCAGCAGGAATCCCATTAAACCTTGATACCGATACTGCCGCTCAAGACTCAGCCGACCGCTTACGAGCTGCTTTGGCGGTAGGCTTAAACCCACTAGTTTTACCGCCCGATATTGTTGTTCAAAACGAAGAGCGCACCGGGAGGTTTAGGCTTTTATTATCCCGTCGAATTCATGGAAACTTAAAGTTATCCGTCATTAATTCCGACTTTGTTCATGGCGACGATTACCAAAGTCTTACGGCTGCTGCTCAGGCTTTAACTGGCAGGGTTTTACCAGGGTCCCGCGTTCGTCGTGGAGACCCTGAAAAAACCCAAAAAGAGCAAGTCATTCAGGATTTTAGAGCGGCCTTTTCTTGGCTTTTATCGGAGGCTGAAAGGGTTGTTAGTCGCCAACGTTATAAGGGCTTGGGTGAAATGAACCCTCAACAACTCTGGGAAACAACAATGGATGCCGGATCTCGCACATTACTTCGTGTGCAAATAGACGATGCCATTATTGCTGACCAAGTGTTTACAACTTTAATGGGGGATGAGGTAGATCCACGCAGGGCATTTATTGAAAAGAACGCCTTGATTGCCAAAAACCTTGATGTGTAATGAAGCCCAAGAAATTATCAACCCCAAAAATACGTAAATCTCGGATAGTTATTAAAACCTCCGCAATTCATGGAAAAGGGGTTTTTGTAGCAAAAAAAATTAATAAAGGCGCTGCGATTGTTGAATATAAAGGCGAGCGCATAAGCTGGAAAAAGGCCGAGTCTCGTCACCCCCACGACCCCAACCAACCAAACCACACCTTTTATTTTTCACTAGAGGACGGAAGGGTGATTGATGCCAAGAAGGGCGGAAATGCGGCTCGTTGGATTAACCACTCTTGTAAGCCGAATTGCGTAACAAGAGAGGCTGTTTTTGGCGGCACACCAAAGGTCTTTGTTTATGCAAAGAGAAACTTAAAAGCCGGCGAGGAACTTTTTTATGATTACTCTCTAGAAATTGAGGGTCGTATAACAAAGCAAATGAAAAAAGACTATCTTTGTCTTTGTGGCGCCAAGAAATGTCGCGGGACAATGTTGGCACCAAAATAAACCGCCTAATCACTGCTCAATAGCCCTAATTTTTTAAGGTTACTGCCGGCGGGATGAAGGCGCTGGTTTCCCGTTTTGCGGTATATTTTTTTCTTTCTGCAATTAACCTTTCGTGCGTTTTTTGTATAGGGTTATTGCTATATAAAGAGCTCTAATCTTGCGTTATCCTCAAATCCTCACCGAGCGAAAGGCTTGAGGCTTTGAATTCACAAGATATTATTTTAAAAACAACCGGTTTGGGTAAATCGTTCAAGGGGTTTTCTGCTGTGAACGACGTGAATCTGGACGTGACCAGAGGGAATATTCACGCCCTTATTGGTCCAAATGGAGCGGGTAAAACAACGTGTTTTAACTTGCTTACCAAATTTCTTGAGCCTACTTCTGGAAAAATAGTATTTAATGGCGTAGACATAACAAACGAAAAGCCGGCTCAAATTGCGAGGCGGGGCATTATCCGCTCTTTTCAAATTTCCGCGGTATTTCCACATTTATCGGTTTTAGAAAACGTCCGTATAGCCTTGCAACGCAAACTGGGAACCGAGTTTTATTTTTGGAAGTCGGTCAACTCCCTAAACATTTTAAATACTAAAGCTGAAGCGTTGTTGCTTGAAGTGGGTTTGATTGATTTTATAAATGAAGAGGCTGTTAACCTGCCTTATGGTCGAAAACGGGCCTTGGAAATTGCAACGACCTTGGCTATGGATCCAGAGCTTATGTTATTGGATGAGCCTACTCAAGGCATGGGTCACGAGGATGTGGAAAGGGTGACCGAGTTGATTGCTCGCGTTTCTATTGGCCGAACGATCTTAATGGTTGAGCACAACATGAATGTGGTTTCAACCATCGCTGATCGAATTACGGTTTTACAAAGAGGCTCGATTTTGGCAGAGGGATCCTATCAAGAGGTTTCCACCAATCCTTTAGTAGTAGAGGCATACATGGGAACCCATGTCGAGGGGGATGCATGAGCGTTGCCCTTGAGGTAAGCGGTCTAGAGTCTTGGTATGGGGAGTCACACATTCTCCACGGGATCAATTTCAGCATTGCAGATGGTGAAGTGGTAACGCTGTTAGGACGTAATGGAGCTGGTCGCAGCACAACCCTTAAATCAATTTTAGGATTAACTGGTAAAAGGGTTGGCTCTGTGAAGGTTTATGGATCAGAAACGATAACCATGCCAACCCATCAAATTGCTCGATTGGGTGTTGGTTACTGTCCCGAGGAAAGGGGTATTTTTGCAAGCCTTACCACTGAAGAAAATTTATTGTTATTACCTGAGATAGCTAAAGGCGGCATGGGGATTGATGAGATTTACGAAATGTTCCCAAATTTATATGAAAGGCGCAATAGTCCTGGAACGCGTCTTTCTGGAGGTGAGCAGCAAATGCTAGCAATGGCACGTATTTTAAGAACGGGAGCTAAGCTACTGCTTCTTGATGAAATTACCGAGGGACTTGCCCCTGTAATTGTTCAAAAACTGGGTGAAGTGGTCATGAGCTTGCGCAAGAAAGGTTTCACAATTGTGTTGGTCGAGCAAAATTTTAGATTTGCCGCTCCCCTAGCTGATCGGCACTATGTTGTTGAGCATGGTCGGGTTGTTGAAGTAGTGAATCGTGGAGAGTTAGAAGAAAAATCTAGCTTATTAAATGAGTATCTTGGTGTTTAGTGGTTTCCTAAAGGAGAAAAAAATGAAGTTTAGAAAATTAACAGCAGCATTAGTGGCGGGGGCATTTTTAGCCTCCAGTACTGCTTTTGCTCAGCCCGCTCAAAAATTAAGTGGTGACGCGGTAAAAATTGGGGTCCTAACCGATTTATCTTCAACGTATTCAGATTTAGCCGGCCCTGGGGCAGTGATTGCTGCAAAGATGGCCATTGCCGATTTCTCAAAAGACGGCACCGTCCTCGGTAAAAAAATTGAGTTGGTTAGCGCGGATCATCAAAATAAGGCTGATATCGCTGCCAATAAAGCGCGCGAATGGTATGACAAAGATGGCGTTGATGTCATTGTGGAGTTGGTTTCTACTAATGTAGCGTTGGCTGTAATGGAGGTTGCGGAACAAAAAAATAAAATTACGCTAGTTTCTGGCGCCGCGTCGCTACCTATTACAAATGAAAAATGCACTCCGGTTAATGTGCATTGGGTATACGACACTTATGCCCTTTCCAATGGAACTGCGAAAGCGGTAGTAAAACAAGGAAAGAAAAACTGGTATTTTCTTACAGCAGATTATGCTTTTGGTGCCGCCTTAGAGCGTGATGCTACGGCAGTTGTTGTTGCTAACGGAGGAAAGGTTGTTGGAACCAGTAAACACCCGTTCCCAAACAGCGATTTCTCTTCCTATTTATTGAAGGCACAAAGCAGTGGTGCCGATGTGGTCGCCTTAGCTAACGCCGGTCAGGATACGATTAATTCTGTAAAACAAGCCTCTGAGTTTGGCATTAACAAAAAACAGACGATTGTGCCCTTGTTAATGTTCATATCCGACATTCATGCATTAGGATTAAATGCAGCACAAGGCATGCTACTAACGGAAGGTTTTTATTGGGATCGCGACGATAAAACTCGCGCTTGGTCAAAACGCTTTTTTGAACAACACAAACGCATGCCAACAATGGTTCAGGCCGGCGTTTACTCCTCCGTTCTTAACTACTTAAAGGCCGTTCAAACCGCCGGCACTGATGATACTGCTGCAGTAATGAAGGTTCTTAAATCGACCCCAATTGATGATGGGTTATTTAAAGGCAAGATTCGCGCTGATGGCAAGTTTGAGCATGATATGTATTTGCTTGAGGTTAAAACCCCAGCTGAAGCCAAGAGTCCTTGGGATTATTACCATATCCGTGCCGTTATTCCTGCTGCTGAAGCTACTCAACCGCTTTCTTTGTCTAAATGCAAACTGGTTAAGAGTTAATTCTTTAAAAGTTTATATAAAGTATGTTTGAACTTCTTGGAATTACCCCACAAGGGTTGGTTGCCCAACTCTTGGTGGGATTAATCAACGGCTCCTTCTATGCAATTTTGAGCTTAGGCTTGGCTATTATTTTTGGCCTTTTGAATATCATTAATTTTGCACATGGCGCTCAATACACAATGGGCGCTTTTGTTGCATGGATTGGTTTAACGCAAATTGGTCAATGGCTGGGCTTTCCCGAGCTTTCTTTGAACTATTGGTTTGCTTTAATAGTGGTGCCTTTGGTTATGGCTGGATTTGGCTTGATATTAGAGCGAACAATGTTAAGGCGGCTTTACCATCTTGATCATTTATATGGTTTATTGCTCACATTTGGCTTGGCTTTAATTATTGAAGGCATGTTTCGCCATTGGTTTGGCATTTCTGGGGAAAGTTACCCAGCTCCTGAAGTTTTGCAAGGGGCAATTCCATTTGATGCTATTGGAATTGTCTTGCCTAAGTATCGTATTTGGGTAGTCTTTATTTCTTTGTTGGTTTGTTTTTCTACCTGGTTTGTAATCGAGAAAACAAAGCTGGGCGCATATTTACGAGCCGGAACTGAAAATCCAAAACTGCTTCAGGCTTTTGGTATTAATGTTCCGCTGATGATTTCATTGGCCTATGCCTATGGTGTTAGTTTGGCTGGTTTTGCTGGCGTGCTTGCCGCTCCCATTTTTCAAGTGAATCCTTTAATGGGCTCAAACTTAATCATTATTGTTTTTGCTGTTGTGGTCATTGGCGGCATGGGATCTATTATGGGATCCATTTTGACTGGACTTGCTCTTGGATTGGTTGAGGGCTTAACAAAAGTGTTTTACCCTGAGGCATCCGGGGTTGTTATTTTTGTCATTATGGCGATTGTGCTTTTAATCCGTCCTTCTGGTCTTTTTGGTAGGGAGAAGTAATTGCAATTTATCGAGAAATCTTTTACATGAACCAGAAAACTAAATTGCTTTACATAGTTTTGCTTCTGATTGCGGTCGTCCTGCCTTTTCAAGATTTCATCTATCTAGTTTTTGCTATGAAGGTTTTGTGCTTTGCTTTATTTGCCTGCGCCTTTAATCTGCTTTTGGGTTTTACCGGGCTTTTATCTTTTGGTCACGCCGCCTTTTTTGGAACTGCTGCGTATATCACCAGCTATTTTTGTAAGGAGCTTGCTTTATCACCTGAGTTGGGGATTTTATTGGGAGTCGTAGGTTCTGCTGCGCTCGGTTTGTTGATTGGGAGTCTTGCAATCCGTAGGCAGGGAATATATTTTGCAATGGTAACGTTGGCTTTATCGCAAATGGTTTATTTTCTTGCCGTTCAACTTCGATTTACCGGGGGCGAAGACGGGATTCAAGGTGTTCCGCGCGGGTTGCTGTTTGGCATAATTAACTTAAAGAATGATGTCAGTATGTACTATTTTGTGCTGGCCATATTTCTGATTGGGTTTGCAATTATTGTTCGCACTATTCATTCTCCGTTTGGCCAAGTATTAAAAGCAATTCGGGAAAATGAGCCTCGTGCCATTTCTTTAGGTTATGACGTTGATCGTTTTAAATTAATTTCTTTTGTGCTTTCAGCTGCCCTTGCAGGTTTGGCAGGGTCAACAAAATCCCTGGTTTTTCAATTGGCAACATTAACAGACGTTCATTGGCATATGTCTGGAGAGGTTGTTTTAATGACATTGTTGGGTGGAATGGGGACGGTTTTAGGCCCGGTTGTTGGTGCTGGTATTGTTGTCGGTTTGCAAAATTATTTAGCCAATATTGGATCTTGGAGCACAATTGCAACGGGCTTTATTTTTGTCATCTGCGTGATGGCCTTCCGTCGCGGAGTAGTTGGTGAAATTGCCGCACGCTTTAAAATAAAAAACTAATCTTCATTTTTTTGTTTTTAACACCCCAGACAAAAGTGTCGTTGGGGTGTTCTATTTTTTGGCGCAGAGGTTTCTATCGAGTTCTCCCTCTTAATTTGGCCCTTACTATTGGCCATGGCATTTTTTGCCGGGCTAGTTGATGCTGTCGCCGGTGGTGGCGGGCTAATTCAAGTTCCCGCTTTATTTGCAGCTTATCCTGAAACCTCGCCTGCAACTTTATTGGCTA
Organism: uncultured beta proteobacterium; assembly: GCA_903826775.1. Classification (GTDB taxonomy): domain Bacteria; phylum Pseudomonadota; class Gammaproteobacteria; order Burkholderiales; family Burkholderiaceae; genus Polynucleobacter. The sequence continues at coordinate 29,074 of CAIKFU010000103.1, forward strand.
CCAATAAAGTTTCTGCTGTGGGGGGGACGGTAAACGCCGCTCGACGATATTTAAGACACGTCTCACTTCCATGGAGTGTTGTTCTTCCTGCTGTCATTGCCGGGTTTGTCGGCTCGCTGTTTGGAGCAAATGCGGTTAGTACATTTCCAGCAGAGCCTTTACGCAAGGCCCTCCCTTTTGTGTTGCTTTTTTTATTATTCTATACATGGTTCCAGCCAGGTCTAGGGAGGTCTCATGAGCCTGGAAAATTGGCTCTTTTGGATCAGTTTAAAGCCGTTGTTATGGGGCTTACCATCGGTTTTTATGATGGGTTTTTTGGCCCAGGCACCGGCAGTTTTTTATTGTTTGGATTTGTTAGGTTTTTTGGGTTTGATTTTTTACATGCCTCGGCAGCCACTAAGCTGGTTAATGTCGCCACCAATCTTGCCGCCATACTTTTATTGGCAAGCATTGGGCAAATCAATTGGCCGCTGGGTTTAGCCATGATGGTTGCCAATGTTGCAGGAAGTCAGTTTGGCAGTCGCCTTGCAATTCGTCATGGCAGTGGATTTGTTAGAAAAGCATTTCTTTTGGTGGTTAGTGCTTTGATCCTTAAGTCTGCTTGGAACGCATTTTTTATCAATTAAATCAATAACTTACAAATTTTATTAAATCGTTTTTTTAATTTGTTTCACGTGGAACATTGCAAAATGCTATGATCATCGCCCTATCAAAGGTAAATCATGCGTTATTCCAAAAGTTTTGATGTCATTGTGGTTGGCGGTGGTCACGCAGGGACCGAAGCAGCCTTAGCAGCCGCGCGCATGGGCTGTGAAACACTACTGATTACCCATAGCATTGAGAGTTTGGGTGCGATGAGCTGCAATCCATCCATCGGCGGGATTGGAAAAGGCCATTTAGTTAAAGAAATTGATGCTCTTGGAGGCGCAATGGCTGCTGCTACCGATGAGGCTGGGATTCAATTTCGTATTTTAAATTCTAGTAAGGGTCCGGCTGTTCGCGCAACGCGGGCTCAAGGTGATCGGGTTTTATATAAGGCTGCAATTCGTAGGCGCCTTGAAAATCAAATAAACCTGACATTATTTCAGTCGGCAGTTGATGATTTATTGGTCCATGGCGATAAAGTTCAGGGGGTTGTAACTCAGGCAGGTTTAGAGTTTATGGCTGCCAAAGTGGTATTAACAGCTGGAACTTTTTTAGACGGCAAGATTCATATCGGCTTAAATCACTATGCCGGAGGCAGGGCAGGCGATCCTGCTGCCGTGTCATTGTCAGCAAGACTAAAAGAGCTTAAATTGCCTCAGGGGCGTTTAAAAACAGGAACGCCGCCAAGAATTGATGGAAGGACCATTGATTTTTCTGTCATGCTGGAACAGGCTGGAGATTTGGATCCCGTGCCGGTATTTTCTTATTTGGGCCGTCCTGAGCAGCATCCACGTCAGGTGCCTTGTTGGATTACCCATACAAATGAGCAAACTCATGAAATTATTCGAGGCGGCTTAGATCGCTCCCCAATGTATACAGGGGTGATAGAGGGAGTGGGACCGCGCTACTGTCCATCGATTGAGGATAAGATCCATCGCTTTGCCTCGAAGAATAGCCATCAGATTTTTTTGGAGCCTGAAGGCCTAACGACAAATGAATTTTATCCAAACGGTATTTCAACGAGCTTGCCTTTCGATGTCCAGTTAGCTCTAGTAAGAAGCATTCAAGGAATGGAGTCGGCCGTTATTGTTCGGCCGGGCTATGCTATTGAGTACGATTATTTTGACCCTCGGCAATTACGGCATAGCTTAGAAACGAAGGCTATTAATGGCCTATATTTTGCTGGTCAAATTAATGGCACGACAGGATACGAAGAGGCTGCTGCACAAGGTTTATTGGCCGGAATTAATGCTGCATTGGCTGTCAAGGGGGTTTCTGCTTGGATTCCTAAGAGGAGCGAGTCTTATATTGGCGTTTTGATTGATGATCTGATAACAAGTGGAGTGCAAGAGCCCTATCGGATGTTTACTAGCCGAGCAGAATACCGATTGAGCTTGCGTGAAGATAATGCAGATATGCGCCTTACAAAAATTGGGCGAGAATTGGGTTTGGTCGATGAATTCCGCTGGAAGACCTTTTGTCGTAAGTTGGATGCTGTTTCACGTGAAACATTGCGTTTGAAGGATACCTGGATTGGTCCCAAGCATGAATTTGCAAAGACCGTATCTGAACTGCTGGGACAAGACCTTTCCCATGAATGCAGTTTGGCTGACATTATTAGAAGGCCAGGCGTAACTTATGCGGCTGTAGTTGAGATGGCCGGAGGGTTGTGGTCTCCAGAATTCATAGATTCTGATTTTAATTTGGCCAAACAAATAAGCGATCAGGTAGAAATTTCCATTAAATATCAAGGGTATATCGAGCGTCAAGCAGCCGAGATCTTGCGCCAAGAGCATAGCGAAGAATTTCCATTGTCAGAATCCCTTGATTATTTAGAAGTGCTTGGACTATCGAAAGAGGTTCAACAAAAGCTGAATTTCCATAAACCGGGAACACTTGGTCAGGCGGCCAGAATTTCCGGAGTTACGCCTGCAGCAATCTCTTTGCTATTGGTGCATTTGAAAAAAGGTTTGGGCAGGGTCAAGGAAAAGGCATGAGTGTCAATATATTGCCAGATCTGGAAGGATTGGGATTGGGTCTTAACCCTCAAAATATAGTGGATTTGGAGCAATTTCTATTTTTGCTAGAGCGCTGGAATCGCGTTCATAACCTGACAGCAATTGAAGGAGAGTTAGACTCAGTAGAGCTGCATCTTATTGATTCTATTGCAGTTTTACCAATTATGAAGAAATTCCTTAAACTGGAAAGCCCAAAAATCGCTGACCTGGGTTCTGGCGGCGGATTGCCAGCAATTCCCATCGCCATTTTGCAGCCTATGTGGCAGCTATGCTTAATAGAGGCGGTTCGTAAGAAAACCGCTTTTCTGCAGCACGTCCGGGGAAAGTTAAAACTAAATAATATTGAAGTGGTCACAAAGCGCGTTGAAATCATCGCGAAAGAGCGAACAGGCCAGTTTGATGCTGTCATTTCCCGCGCATTTACAAATCTGGCAAATTTTTTAGAGTTGTCGGCACCACTTTTAAAGCCCGGTGGCCTAGTTTTTGCGATGAAGTCTAAACGGGCGGACGAAGAACTACTAGAGGTGTCAAAAGAGCAGTGGCAATTATTAGCAGATGAGCCTTTGCAAATTTTAAGTCGCCCAATTGAGAGGCGTCTTTTGGTTTTTATGCCCGTGCGAAAATCATTCATTTAGGTGTTTAACAGAGACCATATGGCCAAAATCTTTTGTGTTGCGAACCAAAAAGGCGGGGTTGGTAAAACCACCACTGCCGTTAATTTGGCAGCAGGTCTGGCAGGGCAAAATCAACGAGTTTTACTGGTTGATTTGGATCCTCAGGGTAATGCAACCATGGGATCAGGAATTGAAAAGTCTGGGCTTGTGGCCAGCGTGTATCAGGTTTTAATTGGGTTGGCTAAAGTTAAGGATTGTGCCCAGCGTTGTCAGAGTTCTGGGTTTGATGTTCTCCCCGCCAACCGTGAGCTAGCAGGGGCAGAAATTGAGCTGGTAGATTTAGAGTCTCGTGAGTTGAGATTGCGCGAGGCGTTAGCTGCCGTAGCCAATGATTACGATTTTATTTTAATAGACTGTCCGCCAGCCTTATCTTTATTAACGTTAAATGGATTATGTGCCGCAAATGGAGTGATCGTTCCAATGCAATGTGAGTATTTTGCCTTGGAGGGCTTATCGGATTTAGTAGGAACGATTAAACAGGTGCATGCAAATTTAAATCCAGATCTCATGATTATTGGCCTATTACGGGTGATGTTTGATCCGCGCATGACTTTGCAGCAACAGGTTTCAGAGCAATTGTTGGAACATTTTGGAGATAAGGTTTTTAACACCATTATTCCCCGCAATGTTCGTTTAGCAGAAGCGCCTTCCTACGGATTGCCAGGGGTGGTGTTTGATAAAACCTCTCGAGGTGCTAAGGCGTACTTGGAGTTTGGCGCAGAGATGATTGAACGCGCTAAGCAAATGCAGTAAAAGCGAGGCGGTTGAGAAAGTTATGAGCGTACAAAAGAAAAAAGGGTTAGGTCGAGGCCTAGAGGCACTGTTAGGAGAAAACTCACTTAAAGAATCTACCCAGGATATTCATCGATTGCCATTGACGTCTTTGCAGCCAGGCAAATATCAACCTCGACGAAAAATGGATGACGGTCCGTTGCATGAGCTTGCAGACAGTATTCGTGAACAAGGCGTGATGCAGCCGCTTCTCGTACGATTGGTCGGTGCCGGCAAGTATGAAATTATTGCTGGCGAAAGACGTTTTCGTGCCGCAGTATTAGCGGGCCTACACGAGGTGCCTGTATTGGTATCTAGCGCAACCGATCAGGCTGCAGCAGCAATGGCATTGATTGAGAATATGCAAAGAGAGGATTTAAACCCCCTTGAAGAATCGCAAGGGTTAGCTCGGTTAATAGAAGAGTTTCAATATACCCACGAACAGGCCGCAAAAGCTGTTGGCAAGTCTCGAAGCGCGATATCAAATTTATTGCGCTTAAGTCATTTATCAAAACCGGTACAGGCCATGTTGCTGTCCGGGGAAATTGATATGGGGCATGCAAGAGCCCTGTTGCCATTGCCAGGGGCCAGTCAGGTTGCATTGGCTCAAAGGATTGCAGCGCAAGGTCTTTCTGTGCGAGAGGCTGAAAAAATGGCCGCAGCATTAGCATTAGCAGGCGGCAATCTTGGGGCAAAAAAGGCCAAAAAAAGGAACGCTTCCGAAGCGTTTAGTAATGACCCAGACATGCTCAGGCTGTCTCAAGAAATCTCAGACTTAATTGGACTCAATGCAGAATTTAAAATTAAAGGTAAGGGCGGCGAGCTGAGGATTGGTTTTAGTCAGTTTGATGAGCTTGATTCCTTACTAAAAAAGTTGGGTATTCAAAATGACATATAGCATTAGGGTAACCGATAGCTTGGTTCAGAACAAACCCAAAAAAGATTGAATAATTTAGATCAAAACTTGAAAAGCAGTAATACGGGTAGTCAAGATCCATGGGATGAGCCAATAGAGGAATACCGCGTTTACAGCAAAGA
>CAIKFU010000104.1 GCA_903826775.1 uncultured beta proteobacterium
GAAGATATAACCAAGCTGCATGCCGCAAAAGCCGTTTAATAACAATAAAGTAGGATGTTTTGAGGCGCCCCAATGGGGCGCCTTTTTTATATATCCTTATTGGAATTCTTCTAATCTGAAAGGATAGAGGGGTGTTGAAAGAGAATCCCCGTTTTATTCATAAATTAGGACTGGTAAAATCGGCTTAATTTAATAGATTGAATTTTTTTTTAGGAATTTAGTAATGACTAAAGCGCTTGAAGGGGTGAAAGTTTTGGATTTCACGCACGTACAGTCCGGACCAACTTGTACCCAGCTGTTAGCTTGGTTTGGTGCTGATGTGATTAAGGTAGAAAAATCGGGTGAAGGTGACGCTACCCGTGGTCAATTGCGTGATATTCCCGATGCCGACAGCTTGTATTTTACGATGCTCAATCACAATAAGCGCTCAATTACGGTCAATACAAAAACACCTGAAGGTAAGAGCATCCTGGATCGACTGATTAAAGAATGCGATGTGTTGGTGGAAAATTTCGCCCCTGGCGCATTGGATCGCATGGGTTTTACTTGGGAACGTATTCAAGAATTAAATCCAGGGATGATTCTGGCATCGGTTAAGGGTTTTGGACCTGGACCATATGAAGATTGCAAGGTTTATGAAAACGTTGCGCAATGCGCTGGTGGTTCGGCATCCACCACGGGTTTTGATGATGGACCCCCAATGGTTACGGGAGCCCAGATTGGGGATAGCGGCACCGGTTTGCATCTAGCTTTGGGGATTGTTACTGCTTTATATCAGCGCACCCATACAGGTCGAGGGCAAAAGGTATTGGCAGCCATGCAAGACGCAGTATTAAACCTATGTCGTGTGAAATTGCGCGATCAACAGCGTTTGGATCGCAACGGTACGATGCAGGAATACCCTCAGTTTCCCAACGGTCATTTTGGCGAGGCAGTCCCGCGTGCAGGGAATGCCTCAGGCGGAGGCCAACCTGGTTGGATTTTGAAGTGCAAGGGTTGGGAAACAGATCCCAACTCCTATATTTACGTTGTAGTACAGGCCCCAGTTTGGGAAGCAATTTGTAAGGTTATCGGCAGGGAGGATTGGATTACCGATTCAAATTATTCTTCACCGATGGCCCGTTTGCCGCGATTAATGAGTGTTTTTGCTGAGATTGAAAAGTGGACAATGACCTTAAGTAAGTTCGAGGTTATGAATATCTTAAATCAATACGATGTTCCCTGTGGGCCAATTTTATCCATGAAAGAAATCGCCGAGGAGCCATCCTTGCGGGCAACTGGAACCGTGGTAGAGGTGGATCACCCCATTCGTGGGAAATATTTGACGGTGGGAAATCCTATTAAGCTATCCGACAGCGAAACTGTGGTGACGCGTTCACCATTGCTTGGCGAACATACCGATGAAATTTTGAGCGAGCTTGGTTTCAGTACGGATGAGTTGATTGCCTTTCGACATAAGAAGGTAATTTGATATGCGCGTAGCCTTGATAGGCAGTCAGGATTTTGGCAAAGCTACTTTAGAGGCTTTTTTAGATCGAGGAGATCAGGTGGTGGCTGTTTTTTGTCCACCTGATAATCCAAAATCAAGCAAGCCAGAAGTTTTGAAGGAGGCAACAATTGCCAGAGGGCTCACGCCATTACAGTTTCCATCCTTAAAAGACCCGGAGGCTGCCCAAGCAATGATTGACGCTAAGGCCGATATATGTGTAATGGCTTTCGTCCTGCAGTTTGTTCCGCAGGATTTAGTAAAGCTACCCCGTTTTGGCACCATTCAATATCACCCGTCTTTATTGCCAAAATATCGAGGTCCTAGTGCCATTAATTGGGCAATAGCAATGGGTGAGGAAAAGACTGGGCTAACCATTTTCCGCCCTTCTGATGGTTTGGACGAAGGCGCTGTAATTTTGCAAAAGGAAGTGCCAATAGGGCCTGATGATACTTTAGGGAAAATATACTTTGATAATCTATTTCCGCTTGGTTTAAAAGCCTTGTTGGAGGCGGCAGATTTGGTTGTATCAGGGAAACAACTGGAATTGGTACAGGATGAATCCTTGGCAAATTATGAAGGCTGGTTTGATCAGAATGCCTCTCAAATACATTGGGGTGTTCATATAAGTCAAATTTACAATATTATTCGCGCCTCAAACCCAGCGCCGGGAGCTTGGACTGCCTCATCGGGTGAAAAATTTCAGGTATTTGATGTACGTAAGCATATTGCAGCAACCTTTGGGGCGATCAAAGGCAAGCCCGGTCAGGTAACGCAAATTGGCGATCACTCTTTCTTTGTTGCTTGTAATGGCGGGCAAATTGAGATTCAAAAAGCAAAATTATCCGGCGTGAAAGTTACTGGTGCAGAGCTAGCAGAGCGACTGGGATTGCAGGTAGGTCAGATGTTAGACTAAGGGGTTAGATCTCTAGATTATCTATTAAGCGGGTTTTTCCAATTTTTGCCGCAGTCAAAACAACCAATGGTTCGTTTGCTTCTAAATTAGCGTTAGTAGGCGGAGCTAAATTTCTTTGCAGACGAATGGCTATGTAATCAGGATTCCATCCACGCTCAGATAGAAATTTCATAGCTGCTTGTTCAAGGGAAGTTAGCGTATTAATATTTCTTTCCTGAAGTTCTATGACTTTATTTCTTATGTCTTGTAAAGCTTTTAGTAGGTTTGGGGCTTCAGTACGTTCTTCAATCGATAGATACCCGTTTCGAGAAGAGAGCGCTAGACCGTCTTCAGCGCGAATAGTCTCACCGGGAAGTATTTCAACAGGCAAGGCAAACTGCCTTACCATTTGCCTGAGAATCATGAATTGTTGGTAATCCTTTTTTCCAAATACCGCTACTTTGGGTTGCACACAGGAAAAAAGTTTAAGTACAACAGTGCAGACACCATTAAAAAAACCAGGCCTAAATTTACCCTCTAAAATATCTCCGAGCTGTTCCGGGGGGTCCACTCGGTATTCTTGTGGTTGCGGATAAAGATCGTTTTCAGTTGGCGCAAATAAAATATATACACCTTCCTTTTCTAGCTTTTTTATATCGGCTTGCATTGTGCGAGGGTAGCTATCAAAATCTTCATTCGGACCAAATTGAAGACGGTTTACAAAGATGCTTGCAACTACTGGGTCGCCGTGTTGACGCGCAATTCGCATTAGGGAAAGATGACCTTCATGCAGATTTCCCATTGTCGGTACAAACGATGCGCGATTTTGTCCGCGTAAGTGATCTCGCAATTCTTGAATGTCACTAATAATTTTCATGTGCTAAGTTGGGGTGTAGGCAAGACGCACATAAATTGGTGCATATGGTTCAGCTTGGGTGATTTCAATGAGAGCCTCTCTTGAGAGTTCGAGCATTGCAATGAAATTGACAATGACAACGGAGATGCCCTTTCCGGATGCGATTGCATCTTCAAACAATTCTCCAAACTCAACAAAACGCGAATTTTGAAGGCGCCGTAAGATGCGAGTCATAAAGTCACGCACAGACAGCTCTTCGCGAGTAATTGTATGATGTTGATTAAGTTTTGCACGGTGCAGAACATCGCGCCAAGCCGATTGCAAATCACCTAGATTAACCTCTGGCCAGGTTACGGCAATGCTAGTGTCAATATGCCCATGCGCAACTTGAAAGTCACGACCTTGTTGTGGAATAAGGTCAATTTCTTGGGCGGCTAGTTTCATGCGTTCATATTCAAGCAAGCGTCTAACTAATTCGGCGCGAGGATCATCCACCTCTTCTTCGCTATCCGCTTTTTTCATAGGCAATAGCATCCGTGATTTAATTTCAATCAACATGGCTGCCATAAGTAAATATTCGGCAGCTAATTCTAAATTCGTGTGGCGAATTTGATCGATGTAGATTAGATATTGCTGTGTTACCTGAGCCATTGGGATATCTAGGACATTGAAGTTTTGCTTGCGGATTAAGTAAAGCAGAAGGTCAAGCGGCCCCTCAAATGCCTCGAGAAAGACTTCGAGTGCGTCTGGCGGAATATACAGATCGGTTGGGAGTTTGAAAAGAGGTTCGCCGTAAAGCTTAGCAAATGCAGATGACATCCCGTCTGTTACAGAGGGTGTGCTATCTAGCAAACCCAGTACTGGTTCTTCTCTTAATTCAGTCATTAGAGTAGACGTAGGCTCGCTGCTTTATTTTTGCAATTGCATCACGACGAACATCATCGGGATTTATTGGCGATTTATCCCAAAGTAGGGCGCGACCAGCTTGCTGGTTTTGATCCAATTCAGGTTTATTTTTTTTGAGTTGGTCTAAGAACAATGTGAAATCAGACTGATATCTTTTCATGGCAATCCCTAAATTCCTAATTATTTCAATAACTTACAAAAAATAAATTATAACTTGCAATATCATTATTAACGATTTTAGATTTGACTTAGCCTAATTTTCGATAGGGTTGATTGATTTGGGTTATTTTGAAAGATTTGCGGCTAATAAGCCGTCAATTTGACTTGTTTCTACTCGACTCATTAGGTGTTTGTAAGATTGAATTGGGTTCTTACTACTTAAAGGAGTATCAATATCATTCCACTGCATTTCGGGAATAGAGAGGAATTTTTCCACTCCTAAGGCTACTTGTGGAAGGACGGGTTTTAAATAGATGCTGAGTTGACGGAATGCTTCTAAAGTGATGCTGCATATAGTCTGCAAATTAGCTTCTTGTTCAGGGTGTTTTGCGATTTCCCAAGGTTTATGTTCATCAACAAAACTGTTCACTTTATCGGTAAGATCCATGATTATACGAATCGCTTTAGCAAATTCGCGATTCTCATAGAGCAGTGCAATTTTATCTTTAGAGGAGCTTATTTCTTTTAATAGCGGATGACCCATTGCATTGTCTGATATTTCGCCGTTAAAACGCTTAATTAAGAAGCCAGCGCTGCGACTCGCAATATTTATGTATTTACCAATCAGGTCACTGTTTACTCGTGCAACAAAATCTTGCAGGTTTAAATCCAAATCTTCCATGCTGCTATTGAGTTTGGTCGCAAAATAATATCGGAACCATTCTGGGTTGAATCCGCTTTGAATCACGCTATCTGCAGAGATTAATGTGCCACGTGATTTACTCATCTTTTCGCCATCTACAGTTAGGAACCCATGCGCAAATATATTGGTTGGTGTTCGATAGCCTGAAAAGTGAAGGGTTGCTGGCCAAAAGAGTGTGTGAAAATATAAGATGTCCTTGCCAATGAAATGGTACTGTTCGGTTGGGCTGTTTGGCTCAACCCATTCATTGAAATTAATCTCTTTTTTCTCGCAATAATTTAAGAAACTGGCGTAGTAACCAATTGGGGCGTCAAGCCAGACATAGAAATATTTTCCTGGGGCATCTGGAATCTCAAAACCAAAATACGGGGCATCTCGAGAAATATCCCAATCCCCCAGCTTGCTTTCCCCGGGCTTTCCCACCCATTCCTTCATTTTGTTTCGGGCTTCAGATTGCAATGGAGTTTTAATTTGCGTCCATTCCCGAAGAAATGACTCGCAGCGAGGATCGGAAAGTTTAAAAAAATAATGATCAGATATTTTTCGAATTGGTGTGGCGCCGCTGACGACTGAGTATGGGTTTTTTAAGTCCGTAGGTACGTATGTAGCGCCGCACTTTTCACAAGAATCACCATATTGGTCTTTAGCATCGCATTTTGGGCAGTTGCCTTTAATAAAACGGTCGGGAAGAAACATTTCCTTTATGGGGTCGTAGGCCTGCTCAATGGCCCGCATTTCAATCAACCCGGCATTTCGAAGCTTTATATAAATATCTTGTGATAATTTTTTATTTTCTGCACTATCGGTGGTGTAGTAGTGGTCAAAAGAAATGAGGAAATTATCGAAGTCGCGTTTATGTTCCTTCCACACTTGAGCTATAAGCTTTTGGGGGGTTATTCCTTCCTTTTCGGCCCTGAGCATAATTGGGGTGCCATGGGTGTCATCTGCGCCAACATAGTGCACTTCATGCCCTTGCATTCGTTGAAAACGTACCCAGATATCCGTTTGTATGTACTCCACTAGATGCCCAATGTGTATCTGTCCATTGGCATAGGGTAGGGCGGATGTAACAAGGATGCGACGCTGAGGGGTGTTCATGCTGACAACTTTGATTACCGAAATTAGTATTAATTGGAGATTATCCTTCTTGTAGAGAAGAGTAATGCATTAATTTTAGTCTGCGGTTAAAGTGAACGTCGATTTACCTATTTTAGGAAGTGTTTTTATGATTGAGAAGTCTGAAATCGCCAAGCCAATAATACAAATGTCGAATGCTTCTGTGCCTTTAGTTCACAAGGTTGAGATATTAGATGAGGCAGGACGCCGTAAGGAGGTTTATATCCCTGGTGAGCGATCCTTGACGATTTATCTGGATAAGCGTGAAGTCATCACTCTTATGACGCTAGGGGGATCTCCAGAGGCGCTGGTGTTGGGGTATCTGCGAAATCAGCGCTTAGTTGAGTTTCCTGAAGACATTGAGAGTATTCAGGTCGATTGGGAGACTGATTCTGCAGCTGTTAAAACTCGACGAAGCACGGTTAATATTGACGCAATTACCAGCAAAAGGGTGGTAACAACAGGTTGCGGCCAAGGGACCATGTTTGGAGGTTTAATTGAGGAAATGGGCGGACTACGTCTTTCTGAAGGCCCTCAATTGTCCCAAGAGGCAATTTTTGAGCTAATTGATCAAATTCGCACGCGTGACACAATTTATAAAACATCAGGTTCCGTGCATGCTTGCGCTGTTTTTGAGAGGGTAGCTAGTGGCAAAGTGAGTTTGTTGCATTTTATTGAGGATGTTGGTCGACACAATGCCGTTGATGCCATATCCGGTCTTATGTGGCTGACTGGCAAGACCGGTAGAGACCTGATTTTCTTTACAACTGGAAGGTTGACCTCAGAAATGGTTATAAAAGGGGCTCAAATGGGTATTCCATTTTTGCTAACGCGCTCAGGGGTAACTCATATGGCCCTAGAACTGGCCAAAAAAACCAATCTAACCCTCCTGTCCCGGTGTTCTGGCAAGCATTTTGAGATTTACAACGCCCCAGAGCGGGTGATTTTTGCCAAGCAACCACAATAGAGATAAATAGGTAGGAATAGGGTCGTGAAGGTTTTACAATTCCGCCATGACTATTAAATCTGACCACTGGATTCGACGTATGGGTGAACAGGGCATGATCAGCCCATTCGAGTCCGGACAAGTTCGCCAAAATGCCGCCGGGGAAAAAATTGTTAGCTATGGCACTTCCAGTTATGGCTACGATATTCGTTGTGCCGATGAATTCAAAATTTTTACTAATATCAATAGCACGATTGTCGATCCCAAAAATTTTGACGAAAAATCTTTTGTGGATTTTAAAGGGGATGTTTGTATTATTCCGCCAAATTCTTTTGCTTTAGCGCGAACAGTTGAGTATTTTAAAATCCCACGCAGTGTATTAACCGTGTGCGTTGGTAAAAGCACATACGCTCGTTGCGGCATTATCGTGAACGTCACACCCTTTGAACCAGAATGGGAGGGGTATGTCACACTAGAGTTTTCAAATACAACACCATTACCCGCCAAAATTTATGCAGGAGAAGGTTGCGCCCAAGTTCTATTTTTTGAGAGCGATGAGGTATGCGGTACTTCATATAAGGATCGCGGCGGAAAGTATCAGGGTCAGCGCGGCGTAACCCTGCCAAAGACTTAGGAATCTGTCTCGGTGGACGAATTTCATTTTGGCCGTAGGCCTGAGCAAATTCACCTTGAAGAGTATCGTGCTACGCTTACACGATCGGCTATTGCGCGACCTGAAAATAATTATTATCACTGGTTACTCGGAACGTCTTGGACCAAGTTTTTGCTTCTGGTTATTTTTGTCTATCTTTCTGCTAATTTAATATTTGCGCTTGCTTATTTAGCTTGTGGTGATGGCGCAATTACCAATGCTCAGCATGGTTCATTGGTCGATACTTTTTACTTTAGTGTTCAAACTATGGCGACTATAGGATATGGTCGCTTGACACCTGTTGGTCATTGGCCCAATGCGATTGTGACTTTTGAAGCGTTCTTTGGCATCGTCTATTCAGCCCTAACAACTGGTTTGGCGTTCGCTAGGTTCACAAGACCTACTGCTGGGGTTCGTTTTACAAAAGTCGCGGCAGTTGGAATGCATGATGGCGTGAAGATGTTTAAGTTTAGGGTAGCAAACGAGCGAAGCTCCCATATAGTAGAAGCCCAACTCCGACTTTGGTTGATAGCCGAGAGCATGACGGCAGAAGGCGAACGCTACCGTCGCTCAATTGAACTGCCATTGGAGCGAGCTGAGACCCCGGTATTCACGCTTACATGGACAGCTATGCATTGCCTAGATGAGGACAGCGCATTATTAGAGTATCTCGAACAAACTGGAAATCAACAACAATGGCATTTACTGGTTACCTTTACTGGTTACCATGAAAGTCTAGCCAATCAAGTTTATGCGCGGCATGTATACCTTCCGCAAGACGTTCAGCACGATGCCTCATTTGTGGATATAGTCTCAGTTTTACCCAATGGAGATCGGGTAATTGATTTAGCAAACTTTGAGAAGTGGATCCCGAACATCATTCGGAAAAATTAGTAGAGGGGTAGTTATGAAATTTCGTTTCCCTATCATCATTATTGATGAAGATTTTCGCTCCGAGAATATATCCGGGTCAGGCATTCGAGATCTAGCCGAGGCAATAGAGGGCGAGGGTATGGAAGTTATAGGACTTACGAGCTACGGCGATTTGACTTCATTTGCACAACAAGCATCAAGAGCCTCCTGCTTCATACTATCAATAGATGATGAGGAATTCATTTCTGATTCAGAAGATGAAGATTTGCCAGCATTAAATAATCTTCGCGCTTTTGTTGTTGAGGTCAGGAAGCGCAATGAAGATATTCCAATTTTCCTTTATGGAGAAACTCGCACATCAAGACATATGCCAAATGATATTTTGCGTGAGTTGCATGGCTTTATTCATATGAACGAAGACACTCCTGAGTTTGTAGCTCGACACATTATTCGTGAAGCAAAAGTTTATTTAGATTCCTTGGCACCTCCATTTTTTCGGGCATTAACTCATTATGCTTCGGAGGGCTCTTATTCATGGCATTGCCCTGGACACTCTGGCGGCGTGGCATTTTTAAAGAGTCCCGTAGGTCGCATGTTTCACCAGTTTTTTGGGGAAAATATGCTGAGGGCAGATGTTTGTAACGCAGTGGAGGAATTGGGTCAGCTTTTAGACCATACTGGGCCAGTATTGGCTAGTGAGAGGAATGCCGCAAGGATTTTTAATGCCGATCATTTATTCTTTGTCACCAATGGTACTTCAACTTCGAATAAGATTGTTTGGCATTCTACAGTTGCACCAGGGGATGTAGTTTTGGTTGATCGCAACTGCCATAAATCGGTAATTCATTCCATCACCATGATGGGTGCAGTGCCTGTTTTTTTGATGCCAACCCGCAATCATTTGGGGATTATCGGTCCAATCCCGAAAGAAGAGTTTGAGTGGGGAAGTATTAAAAGGAAGATTGATGCAAATCCTTTTATTAAAGACAAGAATGTAGTTCCTCGTGTGATGACGCTGACGCAAAGCACTTATGACGGAATCATTTATAACGTTGAAATGATTAAAGAGATGCTTGATGGAAAGGTTGATACATTGCATTTCGATGAAGCCTGGTTACCACATGCTGCTTTCCATCCCTTTTATCGAGATATGCACGCTATTGGTGTCGATCGCAAGCGTACTAAAAGCAGTTTAATGTTTGCGACCCAGTCAACCCATAAGCTCTTAGCTGGCTTGTCACAGGCATCGCAGGTTTTGGTTCAGGATGCTGAAGAGCATAAATTAGACAGAGATTGTTTTAATGAGGCTTATTTAATGCATACCTCGACAAGTCCGCAATATGCCATTATTGCTTCGTGCGATGTATCTGCTGCAATGATGGAATCTCCGGCAGGGACGACTTTAGTGGAAGAATCGATTGCAGAGGCGCTCGACTTTCGCAGAGCTATGCGTGAGGTGGATGATCAGTTTGGGGCGGACTGGTGGTTTAAGGTCTGGGGTCCAGATCAGATCGCAGAGGAAGGTATTGGGGAACGCGAAGATTGGGTGCTTGAACCAAATGCCCATTGGCATGACTTTGGTAATCTTGCCAAGGGATTTAATATGCTCGATCCTATCAAGGCAACGGTGGTGACCCCGGGTTTGGATATTGAGGGTAACTTTGGCTCCATGGGTATACCTGCCGGAATAGTCACGAAATATCTTGCAGAGCATGGAGTGATTGTTGAGAAGTGCGGTTTGTATTCTTTCTTTATTATGTTCACGATTGGCATTACCAAAGGGCGATGGAATACTTTAGTAACGGAACTTCAGCAATTTAAAGATCATTTCGATAAGAATCAGCCTTTATGGAAAGTTCTCCCTGAGTTTGTTAGCAAGCATCCACGATATGAACGTGTTGGATTAAAAGAGATTTGCGCGCAGATCCATGAATTTTACAAGAGCAGGGATGTGGCTCGCATGACCACCGAGATGTACCTTTCAGATATGGTGCCGGCAATGATTCCTTCTGATGCATGGGCAAAAATGGCCCATAAAGAAATTGATCGCGTACCTTTGGATCAATTGGAGGGGCGTGTGACAGCCATGCTGCTAACTCCGTATCCTCCAGGCATCCCATTGCTTATTCCAGGCGAACGTTTTAATAAGCGAATTGTCGATTACTTGAGATTTGCGCGCGATTTTAATGTCGAGTTTCCAGGTTTTGAAACCGATATTCATGGATTAGTTAAACGGGTTGTAGAGGGTAAAAGTGAGTATTACGTTGATTGCGTTCGAAACAGTTAGCGAAATAAACGGTTTAGGCTCATCAAAATCCACCTATCTATTTTATTTTTTTGGTTTATCTAGTTGAAAAACTACAGGGGCATTTTCATCTACGGGTTTGGGTTTGCTGTCGCTATCGCCTAATTCATTAGGCTCAGGATTTTCATTGTGAAAGTTATAGTCTTGACTTGCTGCTACTGCGACAGGCTTGTCTAATAAAGTTGTTACAAGGGCTGGGAAAGCCATAACAGCAAATACCATAATTATTTGCAGACCCACCCAAGGTAGCGCCCCCCAGTAGATGTCGCTACTTTTTACTTCCTTAGGCGCTACACCTCTTAAGTAAAAAAGTGCAAATCCAAATGGAGGATGCATAAATGAGGTTTGCATATTTACGCAAAGCATTACTCCAAACCATACTAGCGCTGCGCTTGAAGCAGCTTGTGGATTCCCATTCATCAAATCAAGCAGAACGGGCGAAAGCAATTTTTCTGCAACCGGGGCAAGCATTGGAACAACGATAAATGCGATTTCAAAGAAATCGAGAAAAAAAGCCAGAAAAAATATAAAGATATTAACAACTATCAAAAAACCCATCCAACCACCTGGTAGATTCGAGAAAAGTTGCTCAACCCATCTCCCTCCATCTACTCCTTGAAAAACAACTGAGAAGCAGGTTGAGCCTATAAGAATAAATACAACCATTGCAGTAATGCGCATTGTATTTTGATACGATTCTTGTATCAGCTTACCCAAGCGGGGTATTTTATCCCTCCGCATCCAGGCTAAAATAAGCGCTCCCATTGCTCCCATTGCACCCGATTCTGTGGGGGTTGCGATTCCTAACATAATGGTTCCGAGTACAAGGAAAATTAATGCGGCCGAAGGAATGATTCCTGCCAGGCATTTTTTCCACAAGGCAAAACCTTTTACCTTGAGATCGCTCTCTGGAACTGCTGGCAGCCAATCCGGTCGAAAGCGGGATAAAAAGAACGTATACAAAGCAAATAGAGCAATTTGTAGTAAGGATGGTCCCCAAGCGCCAAGGTACATACTGCCAACATCTGCACTTCCACTTTGAGTTTTGAGTTGGTCTGCTAGAACAATTAGGACTAAGGATGGGGGCACCAGCTGAGTAATAGTTCCTGACGCGGCGAGAACTCCAGTAGCGTAGCGCATGTTGTATCCATAGCGCATCATTACTGGTAATGAGATCATTGCCATAGCAATGACCTGTGCTGCTACTGTCCCAGTGATTGCTCCTAAGATAAATCCGACGATGATCACTGAATAACCTAGGCCGCCCCGGATGCGTCCAAATAATTGCCCCATTGAGTCAAGCATTTCCTCAGCAAGACCACAACGCTCTAAGATTGCCCCCATGAAAGTAAAAAAGGGGATTGCGAGCAATAAATCATTTGCCAATACCCCTCCAAATATCCTTTGGGGGATGGCTTGTAGAAATACTAAATCAAAAAAACCTTGACTCATTGCTATGAGGGAAAAGAAAAGTCCCGCAGCCATTAAAGAAAATGCTACGGGAAAGCCAATTAACATGAAAACAACAAGACCGCCAAACATTAGAGGCGGCATCCAAGCAAGGGGAATTATTGCCATGGCTGCTCGTATTTCAAGTCTTCGAGGGAGTGTTCATCGCTACCCCTAAGAATTCTTATGCGTTTAATAATTTCTGAAAGTCCTTGTAGGCATAGCATGGCAAATCCGAACGGAACAATAAATTTTATGGGGTAGCGGGCCATTCCTCCCGCGTTGAGCGAGTGTTCAAGAATCTTAAAAGACGGGTAAAAAAGGGATGTCCATGATAACCAGGTAAATAAGAGGCAAGCTGGCATCAAAAACAAACTGAAACCAAAAAGGTCAACCCAAATGCGATTTCGCTCAGAAAGTCGTGAATAAATCAAATCAACCCTTACATGTTCATTTCGATTAAGGGTGTAGGAGGCGCCAAGCATAACTGATGCGCTAAAAAGATACCATTGCAGTTCTAAAGGCCAATTGTTACTAATATCCAACCCATACCGCATAAGGGCATTTCCAGCCGACACAATGCAAGAAAGCAGGATCATAATGCTCGCTGCTTTACCGAAGGCTTGATTTACTTTGTCAATACCAATGGATAGTTTTTTCCAGAAATCCATAGTGCTTCTACAGCTTTTCTCGACCTCTTGTAACTGCAACTAACACCTGTTCTGGTGCGGTTCCGCCGGGGTGCTGGCGTGATTGTACCGACCCCATTACCGTTAATAACGGGAAGATGTCATCCCCTATTAATTCGGGACGATTTTTCAGGCCGCAAACTAGTCGAAGCTCAGACAGATTTAAATCTGTTAGCATGCATTGCCTTTCAACACAAGCCTTCACGGCATGCGCAACCGCTTCATGAGCATCCCTAAAAGCTAGGCCTTTCTTTACCAAGTAATCAGCTAGATCAGTGGCTGTTGCAAATCCACCTTCAGCGGCTACGAGCATGGTTTTTGCCTGTACTTGAATATGGGGGATCATATCGGCAAATATTCTCAAGGTGTCTTGTACCGTATCGACAGCATCAAAAAGAGGTTCTTTATCTTCCTGATTATCCTTGTTATAGGCAAGCGGTTGGCTTTTCATAAGAGTCAACAGGGAAATGAGGTCTCCATATACGCGACCGGTTTTACCTCGAGCCAACTCAGGGACATCTGGGTTTTTTTTCTGAGGCATGATCGAACTACCAGTACAAAATCGATCGGGCAGATCGATAAAGCCAAATCGTGGACTTAGCCAAAGGATTAACTCTTCTGAGAGTCTAGAAATGTGCATCATCAAAATGGATGCAAATGCGCAAAATTCTATAGCAAAATCGCGATCAGAAACGGCATCAAGGGAGTTATCGCAAATTCCATCAAATCCAAGTAGTTGGGCTACTAAATCACGATTTATTGGATAGCTTGTCCCAGCCAAAGCCGCCGCTCCTAAGGGGAGTTTATTAATTCGTTTTCGGCAATCTTGTAAGCGACTTTCATCTCGGCTAAACATTTCAAAGTAGGCCATTAGGTGGTGCCCAAAAGTAATGGGCTGCGCAACCTGCAAATGAGTATGCCCAGGCATAATTGTGGCCGCATGCTTTTCGGATAAATCCAAAATCGCCAGACGAAGTGCCTGTAGTGTTGTTGAGATGATATCAACGTTGTCTCGTAGCCAGAGCCGAAGATCGGTTGCAACTTGATCGTTGCGGGATCGGCCGGTATGTAAGCGTTTTCCAG
Source organism: uncultured beta proteobacterium (assembly GCA_903826775.1). Taxonomy (GTDB): domain Bacteria; phylum Pseudomonadota; class Gammaproteobacteria; order Burkholderiales; family Burkholderiaceae; genus Polynucleobacter. The sequence continues at coordinate 14,119 of CAIKFU010000104.1, forward strand.
CGTCACCTACCAACTCAGTTAGTCGCGCTTCAATGTTTAAATGAACATCCTCCAAAGCCAATTGCCAGTTGAATTGCCCAGATTCGATTTCGCTGCGAATCTTAGCCATTCCATTTTTAATGGACTCTAGGTCCTGAATCGAAATTATTTTCTGCTTAGCTAGCATTTCAGCATGCGCTAGAGATCCAGCAATATCGACTAGCGCAAATCGTTGATCAAATCCAATGGATGCTGTATAACGCTGAACAAGCTCGTCTACAGGCTCATTAAAGCGTGCAGACCAAGCTTGGGCTTTGTTTGATAGGGAATTTTTTGAAGAGCTCATAAACGCAGTATATTGGTGTCGGTATTCGATTATTTTAAATGTTATGTCTAAATCTTCTATTTCTTCTATTTCTCCTCATCGCCTTGTCATTGCTTCGCGGGAAAGCCGTCTGGCCATGTGGCAGGCTGAGTATGTGCGGGATTCATTAAAAAGGCTATACCCTGCGTGTGATGTGCAGATTCTGGGGATGACAACACGTGGCGATCAGATATTGGATCGCGCCCTGTCAAAAGTTGGTGGAAAGGGGTTATTCGTCAAGGAATTAGAGGCTGCGCTCGAAGATGGTAGGGCAGATTTAGCGGTGCATTCCTTAAAAGACGTGCCTATGGTCATGCCAGAAGGGTTTGAATTGGCTTGTGTTATGGCTCGTGAGGACGCTAGGGATGCATTTGTCTCCAATGATTATGCGAGCCTCGATGAATTGCCACCTGGAGCTGTCGTTGGAACATCCAGCCTTCGTAGGGAAGCGGTTTTGAGATCTTTATTTCCCCTTTTGGAAATTCAGCCTTTACGGGGAAATTTAGATACCCGAATGGGTAAATTGGATCGCGGTGAATATCATGCGATTATTTTGGCTGCTGCTGGGTTAAAGCGGCTTGGGTTGTCTGATCGTATTAAGGCGTTTTTACCGATTGACCCTTTTACACCTGCAGCCGGTCAAGGGGCTCTGGGTATAGAAACTCTAAGTAAAAACCCTAATATTAAGCAATGGCTGTCTCCTTTGAATGATTTACCTACTTTATTTGCAGTTTCTGCGGAACGCATGGTTTCTCGTCAATTGGGAGGTTCTTGTGAGGTGCCTTTAGCAGCCCACGCCGTTTGGTCTGGCGATCAACTAAATATTCGATCTTTTGTGGCAAGTGTTGATGGTCAGCAGATATGTTTAGCTAAGGGGGTGGGTTTGGTGGCAAGCATTCAACAGGCTGAGGACTTAGGCCTTTTAGTTGCACAAGATTTGTTGTCGCAAGGCGCTGATACCTTGCTTCCTTGATTAATTTTATTTTTCTAGTGAATTACATTAATGCAGCTAAAGTCGATTGTAGTAACGCGGCCACCAGGCCAAGATCAAGAACTGATTGATGAGTTAAAAACCTCTTTTAGCAATATATGCCTTACAAAAGGGCTTCAGTTACCTCAAGTTTTATCATTGCCTTTGCTGGGCATTCTTCCAAAAACTGATAAGCAACTGCCTAAAGCCATTACATCAATATTGCAACAAGCAGATTTTGCAATATTTGTCAGTCCTAATGCAATTGAATGCGTAATGCGTTTATTTAAAATACCAAAAAACAAAAGGATCAACCTCACTAGTGCTTGGCAGGAAATTTCAAATCGAATAATACCAATTGGAGTTATGGGGCAAAGTAGTGCTGAAGTATTGGATAGTTATGGTATTGGACTGGAACTCCATTCGAGATTAGGATCATTAACGCCAATTTTCTTGCCGGGCAAATTGGATCAGTGGGATTCTGAAGGTCTTTGGAAAGAAATGCAAAAGTTTTCTGTGGATTGGACTAAGTGCCGTATTGTGATATTTAAAGGTGATGGTGGTCGAGAATGGCTAGCAAGTACATTAAAGAATGCTGGGGCTCATGTGGATGCAATTTCTGTATATACGCGAGTTCCGCTGTCTGAGACAAGTCCCTTTTGGAAAGCGGTCAAAGAGATTGATTTAAGTCATTCACTTTGGATTTTGACTTCATCTGAGGCCGTAAGGCATCTAGGGGGATTAAGCTTATCTAAATTGGGCAAGGATTTTGGTGCAGCAACTGCCTTATGTCCACATCAGAATATTGCAAATGCTGCCAGGGATATTGGTTTTGGAAAGGTTTTAATTAGCCCGCCCGGAAAGGATGGACTGGTTAAGGCAAGTTGCGATTGGTTTTCAGTTTTTAATTAAATTTGGCAAGAATATTTCACTAACCAAAATAGGGCGGCCTTTTAGCTTGTAGAGGGTTCTTCTGCCCCATGGGTTTAATGGTAGGTCATGGTATTTTTTATAACTGGATTGCCATATTGAACTATTTTTCCCTAAGCGGGCAATTTCTCGAATCGCTTTATTTTTTGGGCAAGGATATTTTTTTCGAGATTCAAAATTATTTCGTTTCCCCTGTTTATTTTTATTACGAGCAAATAGTACTGCTCCTAAAGGTTTTTTCCCCAATCTTAGTATGTCTTGATTGCTTCCGCTTGAGCTAAAAATTGGGATTATGCTGCGAGCCATTACAAGTGGCGTATTGTTTATACAGAGTAGAACCTCACGAATTCGGCAACGCCGAATTTTGAACAAAAAAATACGACTTTCGTCGTATTTTAAATTTTGCCGGCAATCAGATAAGATCTTAACTTCTAGTTTTTGACCTATAGTAAGTTCAATTTTCTGGGTAAGCGAGCCAGTATCACTAAGCCAATCTTGCCATTTACGAGGCGCTTTATGAATTTCACCGGAACCGACTCGATTCCATAGTGAACAGAGGCGATGTTGGTAAATCATAATTAGGCGCCACTAAAACCTCTGCGTTGCCCGCCTGATTTAGGTTTTGCAAAGCGTGGACCTTCAGAACGCGGAGGACGTGAATCAGCAGAACGCGGAGGACGTGAATCAGCAGAACGCGGAGGACGTGAATCACTTGAAGGACGTGAATCAGCAGAACGCGGAGGACGTGAATCAGCAAAACGGTTTCCTGGGCGTGAATCACTTAAATGGGCTGATCGAGAATCATCGGACCGCGAAGGGGCGCGTGAATCGCCAGTAGAGCGAGCGCTATCACTAGTCCGCGCTGGACGTGCGTCTGAGCGTGAGCCAGACCCATAGCGATCACCTCCACCAGAGCGACCACCACCACCTGAGCGACTACCTGGACGGCCGCCACCACCTGAGCGACTACCTGGACGGCCACCACCACCAAAACTTGGTTTTGCTTGCGGTTCAAGTCCAGCAATTACAGAGGCAACGATGTCCTGCTGTGTAAATCGCTCAATGTTGCGAATTTTTGCACGATCACGATGTTCTACTATTGTGATAGCAATGCCATCCCGTCCAGCTCGACCGGTACGACCAATCCGGTGGGTATAGTCCTCTGGTTTCATTGGTAAGCCAAAATTAATCACATGACTAATTCTTGGTACATCAATACCGCGAGCAGCAACATCGGTTGCTACTAAAATTTTTGTTTGTCCCTTTCGCAGCGATTCAAGACGGCGCATTCGAACTGCTTGTGGCATTGCACCATGTAGGGCGGTTGCCTCATAGCCATCTGCTCGAAGTGCATCGGCAATTTTTTCACTTTCGACTTGCGTGCTTGCAAATACAACCGCTTGATCAACCGCACTGTCCGAAAGGATGTGTTCAAGAAGACGGTGTTTGTGCGCTAAATTGTCGGCCCAATGAAGTTTTTGTGAAATATTCGCGTGCACATCGCCAGCCTGAGCTAACTCAACACGGATAGGATCTTTTGTTAATTGCGTAGCTAAAGACATCACTTTCGGGGCAAATGTAGCCGAGAACATCAAGGTTTGATTGCGTTGACGACAATGTTTATCTATTGCCTCAAGATCGTCTGCAAAACCCATATCTAGCATGCGATCTGCCTCATCTATAACAAGTTGTTTGACTTCATCTAGACGAATGGCTCGACTATTGCTTAAATCTAATAAGCGTCCTGGAGTCGCTACGACAAGTAAAGCCCCTTTTAGCGATTGGATTTGCTTTCCATAAGGCATTCCACCCATAACGGTGGCAATCCGAATTCCTTTTAAACCGCGAGATAAATTAATGGCGTCGGCAGCCACCTGTTGAGCTAATTCGCGTGTAGGGCAAAGTACCAATACTTTCGGTTGTGAGCGTCCTGGAACGGGTGAATTGCTAGGGTTGCTTGCAATTAATTGATTTAAAAGGGGCAATAAAAAGGCGGCAGTTTTTCCGCTACCCGTTTGACTGCTAACTAAAAGATCATGCCCTGCCATTGCGGCTGGGATCACTTCGGCTTGAACGGGTGTGGGTTGAGTAAAACCTAAGTCTGCAACGTTTTTCAGTAGCGATAATGCCAATTCAAATTTTTCAAATCCTTCCGTTCCTATGGAATTAGAAGGCGTGATTTTAGTTTCAATAGAAAAAGTCATACATTTACATCCCAAGTTGGGATGTCTCCGGTTGTGCACCTTTGGTTATAAGGATGCGATGGTCTAAGGCATCGACCATCAGACAAGCGGCAGCGGGGTGGATTTATAACTTCTAAACCGAAATCGCTGAATATGTAAATTGCTGGGGACGATGTTTCAAAAAGCTTAAGCCCTCCATTATCACACGAATGCAATATTTTTGCAAAGCAGCATGCTTATTTCCAAGCGTAGGATTGCCTATAAGGTTGAACCTATCTCCAATATTTAATTAATACTTTTTATTTTTATATGGCGGCCTTACTGTTTTTGTTCCTTTGAGAAAACCAAGTCCAAATCTACTTCGAACATTTAGGATTGGTTTCTGATGGGTAAATGTATCAAAGCCAAACTTTCCATGGTATGCCCCCATGCCGCTGGAGCCAATCCCGCCAAACGGAAGGCTTTCTTGAGTGGCGTGTAAAAGAGTTTCGTTTATCGTAACGCCACCAGAACGAGTTTCATTTAATACCTGTTGTAAATTAGTTTTGTTTTTTCCAAACCAATAAAGGGCAAGTGGATTTGGTAATTGATTGATGAATTTGACAGCATCTGTAACATTTGAAATCGCAAAAATAGGAAGGATAGGACCAAAGATCTCTTCTTCCATGATAAGGGCTTCAATAGAAACATTTGTTAAGACAACCGGATTAAAAATCCTACTTTCATTGGTAACGTCTTTTAGTAACGGAATTGCATTTGCCCCCTTATTTATTGCATCTTGTAGAAGACCTTGCCAGCGTTCAAGTTGTGCGTTATTTATTGGACCAGTTAATTCTTGAGGGCGAGAGAATTGAGATTGCGCTGCAATCTGAAGTTGTTCTACGAAGGGAATAAGATCAGCGCTATTTATTAGAATGTAATCCGGAGCGATACAAGTTTGACCGCCATTTAGTAATTTTCCGAAGATTATGCAACCGGCAGTTTCTTTAAGGTCTGCAGAAGGATCAACGATAGCCGGTGATTTTCCTCCAAGTTCCAGTGTTACAGGGGTAAGGTTGTCTGATGCAGCTTTCATGACTTTTTTACCTGTTAATGGACTGCCTGTAAAAAAAAGGTGGTCAAATGGAAGGGCAGCAAAATCTTCGGCAATATCCGTTCCCCCATTTATTACACAAAATTCACTAGGGTGAAAGTATTCTTGAATTAGGGCCGCTAGGAATCCTGAAGTGCGTTTACTTTTTTCGGATGGCTTAAGCCAAACACGATTGCCACCAGCAAAAGCGGAAATTGCGGGGATCAACGCAAGTTGAATAGGGTAGTTCCACGGACTTATGATGCCAACCACTCCTTTAGCTTGAGGCGTTATCCAGGCTGTTGATGCCCCCAAATATGAAGGGGTAGCAATATATCTCGGCTTAAGCCATTCCTTTAGATTTTTGCGAACATATTTGCAGGCTTGATATATAAGATTTAACTCTGCAACTCGGGTTTCGTTTGGATGGCGTATTCCAAAGTCAGCGCTGATTGCCTTGCATATTTTTTCTTCATTTGCCATGAGCATTTTTTCAATACGATGAATGCGGTCGAGCCTGACTGCTAGTGTTGGATTAGGCTCTGTGGCAAATGCGGTCTTTATTTCTTCAAGCTGAAGGGTCAATCGATTTATGGTCATAAAGTGTTCAGCAAACAATTAAATAAAGTATTAGCATAAGCCAATGATTGAAAAAACTAAGAATATAGAATGCGCTACATTCGGTGGGGGGTGTTTTTGGTGCCTTGAAGCAGTATTTCAACGAGTTCGCGGTGTGGACGCTGTATTTTCTGCTTATGCGGGCGGACACGTAATAAATCCAACTTATGAGCAAGTTTGCTCTGGGAAGACAGGGCATGCAGAGATTGTTGAAATATATTTTGATTCTGAAATCCTTTCTTACAGAGATTTATTAGAGATTTTTTTTGTTATCCATGATCCAACCACACTTAATTCTCAAGATAACGATTATGGAACCCAATATCGCTCGATAATTTTTACACACTCAGTTTCTCAGAAAGATTCTGCAAGAGCGATAGTAGAAGAATTAAATCAGAAACGTATTTATCAGGGGCCGGTTGTGACTGAAATTTGTCCATGCCCAGAAATTTATCGTGCAGAAGATTATCATCAAAATTATTTTTCCTCTCATCCTGAGCAGGGCTATTGCAGGGCCGTCATTGCTCCGAAGCTTGAAAAATTTAGATCTAAATTTAAGGCGCTGACTATTTCTAGCATTGATTAAGGGGCTAGGCGAGCAATGCGCCACCCATGAGGTTCATTCGTGTAACGAATGCGATCATGAAGCCGAGATGGACGGCCCTGCCAGAATTCAATTGCAGTTGGTTGAAGTCGGTAGCCACCCCAGTATTTTGGTCTAGGGGGGGATTCTCCAAACTCTGTTCGGAACCGCTTTTCTTCAGCCTCAAGAAATTCACGATTAGGAATTTCAGTGCTTTGTGGGGAGGCCCAGGCGCCAATTCGGGATGCAATTGGGCGAGAGTTGAAATATTCGTCACTTTCAGAGGGGTTGATTTTTTCTACAGAACCGCTAATTCGAACCTGACGCTCCAACTCATGCCAATGAAATAATAGAGAAGCTTTAGGGCATTTAGCTAGCTCCCTCCCTTTTTGGCTGGTGTAATTTGTAAAAAAAGTAAAGCCTTCGTGGTCAACCCCTTTTAGTAAGACAATACGTAAAGAAGGGGTTCCGGAAAGGTCTGCAGTTGCTAAGGCCATCGAGTTTGGCTCTGGGCATTCGGCTTTTGCTGCTTGATCAAACCAAACCTGAAACAGAATGAGAGGGTCTTTCGGCACATCTCTTTCTGAGAGTTGGCCACGGGTATAGTTTTTTCGGAGTTGTGAAATAGGATCCATGTGTTGAGTATAAAGATAAGTTATGGAAGAAGACAAATTAGAAGATCGTCGGTTTGGTGGAGTTGCCAGACTATATGGTAAAGATACTTATGAGCGTTTTCGCCGTGCCACGGTCGTAGTTGTTGGTTTAGGCGGTGTTGGTTCTTGGGCTGCTGAAGCGCTTGCCCGATCCGCTATTGGGCATTTGGTTCTAATTGATTTTGATCATGTTTCCGAAAGCAATACAAATCGGCAGTTGCATGCTATTGAGGGTGAATTTGGTAAGGCAAAGGTTGAGGTCATGGCAGCTCGCTTGCTGAAAATAAACCCCTTAATTAAATTAACTTGCTTTGATGAATTTTTAGAGGCTGAAAATTTGAAGCGACTTATCCCTTTGGATGCATTTGTGCTTGATGCAAGCGATTCAGTAAAGGCAAAAATTGCCCTGGCTGCTTGGTGTGCTGCTCATAGTCAAGCCTTGGTAATGTGTGGGGCAGCGGGAGGGAAATTCAATCCTACTCTTGTTTGTTGTGATGATTTGTCTAAAACTGAGCAAGATGCTTTGCTTGCTAAGGTTCGCGCTGGGTTAAGAGCGGATTTTGGATTCTCAAGGGATTTAAAAAAGAAGATGGGCATTCGTGCGGTCTATTCTCGAGAGCCTAGGTCTGGAAAGGCCACTGGAGGACTTGCATGTTCCGGATACGGCTCAACTGTTATGGTTACTGCAAATAGTGGTTTTATTGCTGCAGCAGAAATTTTAAATTTGATTGCTTCATAATCAATCAGTAATGGCATATCTTTATATGTATACATGCTATATAAATTTCTGCGAACTTGTTTTGAAATTTATTTGACTAAATCAAAATCTATAGCTGAGTTCGAAAATCAGGAGGAGAAAATTTTTAGAGAGATTAATGATCTCTAAAAAAGTAGAATTTTTTAGAGAAGCGTGAAATGAAATACCGTTCAGGCTCTATTTCAATCCTTGGGAAACTATGGTTTTCTAAATAATAGTTAAATTATATTAATAAAGTATATTGATAGATAAATTCTATTAAATTAGTATCCCACAATTGATTTTGCAATTTTTTCTGCGAATTGGTGTGGTTGATTTGCAGAAAGAGGCAATAAGTCTTATGCCATTCAGATTGCTTAGACCCCTAGACCTACCGTTGTTTAAAGTTGCCAGCAGAACGGTAACTAGAAAATTGCTGGGAAATGTTTCAGGGCTATAGAGAGATAAAAATTTATACAGAAGTGGTTGGTTAGGTGGGTACAAACAGTCTGAGTAGGCCGTTTAATTGCTACAGGGATATCTGTATTGCTAGCGCTCATATGTATTTTGCATGCTGTTAGACAAATATACTATTTGTAAAGATCGTATTAATTTGGCCGGCCGTCTTAGAATGACCACATGAGAACAGAAATATCCCAAAGCTTCCATCGACTTGAATATTCCCCGCCAAACTATACATTTACACAGGTAGAGTTGGATTTTGCACTTGATCCTTTGCGAACGATAGTAAAAAGTCGAATTGAAGTCTTGCCTAAATCGCCTTCAAGCGAAAAAGACAATAAGGGTGAGTTGCCTGCTTTGGTGCTACAAGGGCAAGGGCTAGAGTTTATAAGCCTTCGGATCAATGGCATACCTCATCGCCATTTTGAGTTGACGCCCGAAACTTTGGTTATCCATAGCTTGCCCGGATCTGGATTCGAAAAATTTATCTTAGAAATAATTTGCGTATGCGAGCCCAAAAAGAATACTTCGCTCATGGGCTTGTATGTCTCTAACGGTAATTTTTTTACTCAATGTGAAGCTGAAGGCTTTCGAAAAATAACCTATTTTTTAGATCGACCTGATGTCATGGCTCGTTATCGAGTAACCCTAAGGGCTCGAGAATCCGAGTATCCGGTTTTACTATCAAATGGTAATTTAATAAGCACTGAAAAACTACCAAACGGTTGGCATGCTGCGGTTTGGGAGGATCCATTTCCAAAGCCATCTTATTTATTTGCTTTGGTAGCTGGTAAATTGGCATGTGTAGAAGAAAAAATTGCCACCAGATCAGGGGAAGATAAGTTATTGCAAATTTGGGTTGAGCCAGCAGATTTGCCAAAAACGCGTCATGCAATGGATTCCTTAATTAATTCAATTCGCTGGGATGAAACGCGATTTGGGCTTGAATTGGATCTTGAGAGATTCATGATTGTTGCTGTTGGGGATTTTAATATGGGCGCCATGGAAAATAAGGGGCTTAATATTTTTAATACTAAATATGTATTGGCTCAGCCGGAAACGGCAACGGACGCAGATTATGCAAATATTGAAAGCGTAGTTGCACATGAGTATTTCCACAACTGGACGGGTAATCGCGTTACTTGTCGGGATTGGTTTCAGCTTTCCTTAAAAGAGGGCTTAACAGTTTTTCGAGATCAAGAATTTTCCGCTGATCAGATGGGGAGCGATTCTGGTAAATCCGTTCGGCGAATTGAAGATGTTCGTTTGTTACGTCAACTCCAGTTTCCCGAAGATGCGGGTCCTATGTCGCACCCCATTCGCCCCGATGAGTACCAGGAAATTAATAATTTTTATACCGTAACGATATATGAAAAGGGTGCAGAGGTTGTACGTATGTACCAAACACTTCTTGGGGTAGAGGGATTCAGAATGGGTATGTCGCTATACTTTAAGAGGCATGATGGTCAAGCTGTTACATGCGATGATTTTTTGTCAGCCATGGCCGATGCTAATGGTCGCGATTTGGAGCAATTTAAAAATTGGTATAGTCAGGCTGGCACTCCCAAGGTGAGCGTTCAAGAGCAATACGACCCTATTGGAGGCCAATATTGCATTACCTTAACTCAAGACTGTGCAGCGTTGCCAGGAAAAACGAAGAGTCGCCCATTTCATATTCCATTGTTGACCCGGTTAATTTATTCAAAAACGAAATCTCCATTAGAAAATGGTGGTGCTGATCAAAACCCAGAACAATTATTGGAGTTAACTCAGAAGAGCCAATCATGGATATTTGAAGGGGTTCCAGAGAAGCCTGTGTTGTCTATTAATCGCCGTTTTTCCTCTCCAATTAATCTCGAATTTCAACAAAGTGAATCAGATTTGTTGACCTTATTTTCTAATGACGATGATGCTTTTAATCGTTGGGAAGCTGGGCAAAAGATTGCTATGAAATTGATTTTGGATAACCAGCTCCCAGATCAAAAATTAATAGAAGCATTTCGAAGTGTTTTGATTGATGAAACCCTGGATCCAGCATTTAAAGAATTAATGCTAACCCTGCCTGCTGAAACTTATTTATACGAACAGTGTTCTGTCGTTGATCCACAAAAGGTTTATGCATCTCGAAGGGCATTCCAGTACGCCATTGCTGAGGGTCTAAGATTTGAGTGGGAGGCAATTTTCCAAAAAATGCAAACCCCCGGCCCGTATAGTCCGGATTCGGTTAGCGCGGGGAAACGATCGTTAAAGAACCTATCGTTAGGAATGATGCTTTTAAACGATGAGCAATCTTCATCGAATTTGGCAGTAATGCAATATAAAAATGCAAACAATATGACCGACCGTTATTTTGCATTGGCAAATCTTGTTTTTGTTGGATCGGTTAAGGCTGAGGATTGCTTGTCAGACTTCTATCGGAGCTTTTCTCATGATGCATTGGTGATTGATAAGTGGTTTGCACTTCAGGCAACTCGACCATCTCCTTTGTTTAATTCGCCTGACTGCACCTCAACCAAAAATACAGTCTTGAATGATGTAATCCGATTGCGTAATCATGAGGCATTTAAAATAAACAATCCAAATCGAGTGCGTAGCCTTATTCACGCATTCTGTATGAATAATCCTTCGGGCTTTCATCAATTGGATGGAAGTGGATATAAGTTTTGGGCTGATTCCGTAATCGAGTTGGATCCTATAAACCCACAAGTTGCTGCACGTTTAGCTCGGGCGTTAGATCGATGGAGTTTATTTTCTGAGTCTTATAAGATAAATATGCATAGAGCCCTAGAAAAAGTTGCTAGATCGAATAGCTTGTCTCCCGATGTAAGTGAAGTCGTACTAAAAGCTTTGGGTGGTTAATTTTTTTTGGAATAGAGCAAAATAGCGTTTTGTAAGCAATGAATTCAACCGTGGAGGAGTGCCTTGAAAACCCCAGAAATTAAAAGAAATAATTTTAAGCAATATCTGAAATCAACCCAAATCCAAGGGCTTGAGCTTCCAATTGGTTTGCAAGAGCTTTTATTGGCTATTGGACATACTTGCTCCAAATTAAGTCATGAGGTTTCTCAAGGGGCATTAATTGGGTTATTGGGATCTGCAGGCACTGGCAATGTCCAGGGTGAAGTTCAGCAAAAGTTGGATGTTATTGCAAATGATTTGCTTATTGATGGGGTAAAGAATTGCTCTGAATTGGCGGGTTTAGCTTCGGAAGAAATGGAGTTGCCTTTGCCTGTAAAAGGGATTGGAGATTATCTTTTATTGTTTGACCCCCTTGATGGATCTTCAAATATTGATGTCAATGTTTCAATTGGAACAATATTCTCTATTTTAAAAAAACAGGAATCTAAAAAACCGCTTCAAACTTCCGATTTTCTTCAGTCTGGGCGAAATCAAGTTGCTGCCGGTTATGTGGTCTATGGACCACAAACTACCATGGCGCTAACTCTTGGCGGTGGAGTTGTAATGTTTACCCTTGATAAAGTTTCCGGAGAATTTTTATTAATAAAGGATGCCGTTGAAATTTCCCATTCGACTAAGGAATTTTCAATCAATATGTCTAATATGCGCCAGTGGGCAGAACCGGTTAGGCGTTACGTTGAAGAATGTCTTGCTGGTATTGGTGGCGCTAGAAATAAAGACTTTAATATGCGCTGGATCGCATCCATGGTCGCGGATGTGCATAGGGTTTTGTCTCGTGGTGGCGTGTTTATGTATCCCTGGGATCAGCGTGATCCAGAGAAGCCTGGGAAGCTACGGCTAATGTACGAGGCTAATCCGATGAGTTTTTTAGTTGAACAGGCCGGCGGTATGTCTACCAATGGTAAAGAGCTGATTATGGATTTGGTTCCTCGCGACTTGCATGAGCGTGTTTCGGTGATGCTTGGGTCTAAAGAGGAGGTTACCCTCCTGCTAGGCTATCATTCAGAGGACTAAAAGACGCCTCGGAGGGATGTCTGCATGCGGTTACTCAGCTTCCCTCTAGCTTGAGGATTGATTAAGGTCGGACTTTATCTTTGAGATAAGCGAGCGACTCTTCTACTTGGTCAATTAATATTAGGCATAGGTCGCCCCGCTTCAGTTCGTTAAGTGCCGTGTCAATTGCCAAGAATTCTCCGTGAACCTCCTGCACTTTTTTTACTTTTTTTGCGCCTTGTAAGCCTTCTTGCAAAAGTTTTAATACCTCACCATCCTGGCGCCCACGTTGACATTGATCCTGATAGAGGATTACGTTATCAAAAGCATGACCAAGTATTCGGGTAAGATCCCGGATATCTTCATCCCGGCGATCGCCCGCTCCACTAATTACCACGTGCCGTTGCTTCGGATTGATGGCTTCAATAGCGCTGACCAATGCCCTCATTGCATCGGGGTTGTGGCCGTAATCGGCGATTACTGTCGCCCCGTTGTGTTGAAATTGATTAAATCGACCTGGTACAGAGTTTGCAGTGCTCTCAAATGTGTTTAAACCTTTGGCAATTTTGTCTGCATCTAAACCTAACGCCCAAACCGCCCCAATCGCCGCCATGGTATTTTCTATCTGGAAGCCGAGTTTGCCATTTTGGGTCAATGGGATCTCGCTGACCGGAAAACGATATACCACTCTAGCGCCTTTGGAGGCGACGATATGGTCGCCATCAAAGAATATTACCTTTTTATTTTTGGCGCGATGCGCAGCAATGACAGGATGGTTCTGATTTTTTGCAAAGAAAATTACTCTGCCAGAACATACGTCACCCATTTTTACAACAATTGGGTCTGCTGCATTTAGCACTGCTGCACCAGTTGGGGCTACGTTTTGAACAATGACACGCTTTAGAATTGCTAAATCCTCAACACTGCTAATGTAGTTAAGGCCTAAGTGGTCACCTTCGCCGATATTCGTAACAACTGCAACTTCACATTTATCAAAACCTAAGCCTTCTCTCAGCATGCCCCCGCGTGCAGTTTCTAAAACGGCAGCATCTACATCAGGGTGCATTAACACATTGCGCGCACTTCGAGGCCCGCTGCAGTCTCCATCATCTATTAAACGATGATTAACGAATACACCATCTGTAGTGGTCATCCCAACTCGAAGGTTAATTTCGTTTAGCAAGTGAGAGATTAAGCGTACAGTGGTTGTTTTGCCATTTGTTCCTGTAACAGCTATTACTGGTATGCGACCATTTTCCCCATCAGGAAACATCATGTTGATGATGTCCTCCCCCACGGGGCGTGATTTTCCAAATGAAGGTTTTAAATGCATGCGTAATCCGGGAGCAGCATTGACCTCGACAATTCCTCCTCCTTGAATTTCCAAGGGTTTGTAAATCGCCTCACATAGAATATCTACTCCGGCAATATCAAGTCCAATCATTTGCGCTGCTGCAATAGCGCTTGCAGCAACGTCTGGGTGAACGTCATCCGTGACATCCGTTGCAGTGCCGCCAGTACTAAGGTTGGCATTGTTACGCAATAAAATACGTTCACCAATTTTTGGAATATAAGTAGGCGTAAGATTTGCACTTGCTAAAGTTGCAAGTGCAATTTCGTCAAAGCGAATTTTGGTTAAGGCAGTAGCGTGACCATCACCCCTTAATGGATTTATATTTTCAATTCCAACCAATTGTTCAATGGTGTGGGAGCCGTCACCAATTACCTGAGCCGGCTCTCTTCGAGCTGCTGCGGCTAATCGGTTTCCAACAACAAGTAGGCGATAGTCTTGCCCCGGAAGGTAACGTTCAACAATTGTTTGCGAACCAAAGGCCTGTGTAACCTCAAATGCTGTTCGAACTTGTTGTTCAGTTTGAATGTTGGCAACCACACCCTTTCCTTGATTGCCATCTCTTGGCTTAAGTACAATCGGCCCCCCAATTTCTTGAGCTGCAAGCCATGCATCATCTGCATTAGTTACAACTCGACCAATGGGAACGGATACTCCTGCAGCTTGAAGCAGGTTTTTAGTAAGCTCTTTGTCTTGAGCAATAGCTTCAGCAATTGCACTGGTATTGCTTGTTTCTGCTGCCTGGATACGTTTTTGCTTACTGCCCCAGCCAAACTGAACCATGCTGCCTTCAGTCATTCTTCGAAAGGGGATATTCCGCTGAACCGCTGCATCTACTATCGATCCAGTGCTTGGCCCTAAGCGAACGTCTTCATATAATGCTTCTAATTCAGAAAATGCGGCAGCTAGATCAAAGGGCGCGTCGTTTAGGGTGGCTTGAATTAATGCAAATGCAAAATCAAATGCCATGCGACCTACTACTTCTTCAATATATTCAACAATAACTTGATAAACGCCTATTTCAATGGTCTGAACCGTTCTGCTGAATGTAACAGGACAATCTGCGTGTGCCTGAAGGCCAAGCGCAGTATGCTCTAAGGCGTGAGCAAGAGAAAGTACTTCATTTCGACCGCCTTGTCGCATAGATCCAAGCTGCGGAAAACGAGAGCGTAGTTTGGTTTCAAATTGAGGCATTAAATCAATGGAGCGTTCATTTTCATCGCATGCCACAATTGCTTCTAGGGCGGTGTGACGGCTCCATAGGTTAGGACCACGCAGCATTCGAACTCGAGAGATTTCCAATTAGACCTCTAAATGTGGATTGGCATCAGAAACAAAAGTTTCGGTGCCCGCTTGAATGACGTTGAATGGAATATCTAACGCCCAAGCTACGGCGATTGATGCGGCAAGATTTAGCTGGCTCCATGACAAATCAGAATTATGAGAGTTTGATTGAGGAGCTGGAATTATTTTTTGTTCTTTATTGTTTGATTTTAGGACAATTGTCTCTTTATCCAATACTACGGCACGACCGCCGTTTTTGAGATGAGTTTTAACTATAGGTGAGTCGTTATTTTGAGAAAAGAAGATAACCTCTCCATCTGATAGTTCTGCCATTTGGGCAACCAAGGAGTCGTCAGCATTTAAAACTGCATAACCTGTAGGCAATACAACATCGACTTGTGTGCGTACTATGCTAAACAATTGGTCTTGATCGTAGATCGCGTACTTTGGGAATACTCCGGTGGGGTCTATATTTAAAACTACGCCAACCTGACATCGATCATAGGCTAGACCTTCAACCAACATAGAAAGGTTGTTGTTTTCAATTACAGATGCTTCTACGGCCCGGTTTAATAAAGTGCGACGTGCATTTTCCCAGTTAGCGGCATTATTTCGTTGAATGGCCCTATGACCAAAAAATAAGCCTTTGCTGCAGGAAAGCCCAACGTAGAGATTTGTCAATCGCAGGAAGTGGGCAACCATCTCGGCTACAGATGTTTTGCCGTATGAGCCGCTAATGCCAACGACGGGAATTCTAAAATCTGCGCCAGGAGGAAATAGGTGATTAGTTATGGCTTTACCGACGGGCTGCGGTTTACCGCTAGCAGGCTTCAAATGCATCAATAAACCAGGGCCAGCGTTTACTTCAACAATTGCAGCTTTTTGTTCTTTTAGCGGCCTACTAATATCTTCTGCGACTAAATCCACTCCGGCTATTTCAAGGCCTACCACCCGGGCTGCCAACGCAACCTGTTCTGCCACGTCTGGATGTACTAAGTCGGTAACATCAAAGGCGACATTACCGTTTCTTTGAATTAATACCTTTTGGTCTTGCGTGGGAATGCTCGCTGCTGTAAGGTCCTGACGGGCTAGATCCAACTCTACTGCCGAATCAATGCGCACCGGGTTTAATGGGCATTCTTCAGTTTTTCCTCGACGGGGATCGGAGTTAATCTGCAATTCAATAAGATCTAAAACAGAATGTTTTCCATCACCATTTACCCAAACAGCCTCGCCTTTAGCTGCGGCAACAACTTTATCCCCAACTACTAGGAGGCGGTGCTCATCACCAAGAATATGGCGCTCAACCAGTACTTCGCTGCCCTCATTGATTGCGACGGCATAAGCGGCTTCAATCTCTTCTTGAGTATGAAGATTAATAAAGACTCCGCGGCCATGATTTCCATCAATGGGTTTTACAGCTACCGGCAAACCAATTTCTTGAGCTGCTTCCCAAGCATCATCGGGGCTGCTTACTATTCGACCCTCGGGAATTGGGACTCCAGCACTAGTTAGAAGGCTTTTTGTTAAATCTTTATCGCGGGAGATTGTTTCTGCGATAGCGCTGGTGCGGTCAGTTTCAGCGGTCCAGATCCGTCGTTGTTTTGCCCCGTAACCAAGCTGTACCAGATTTCCGCTTGACAAGCGAATGGCCGGTATGCTCCTCTCTTCAGCCGCATTTACAATGCAGGCAGTGCTTGGTCCAAGGCAAAGATCATCACTAAGATTGCGAAGGTCTTCAATTACATTTTTCAATTTAATCGTTGGGTCTTCAACATCTTGAGCAATACAAAGATAAAGGTCGCGGGCAAATTTTAAAGCGGTAAGGGTTACTTCTTCATTAATTGCGCTAACAATTACTTTATAAACGCTACGGCGATCTCCATCCCTAGCTTTTCCAAATCCTCCAGGGATTCCCGCTAAATTCTGAAGTTCTAGTGTGAGGTGCTCAAGAATATGTGCGGGCCAAGTGCCTTCTTCAACGCGTTTTAAGAATCCCCCGGTTTCGCCATAACTGCAACGGTGCTCTTGAAGGCTTGGTAAGCATTTGACTAGGCGATCGTAAAAGCCAGGAATCAAGTTTGATGGATAGTCCTCTAGATCTCCAATATCTATCCATACCTCAATCACTGGATGGTAAGTCCACATATTTGGGCCGCGGAGATGCTTAACACTTAGAATCTCGATGGTTTTATCAAGTAATTGGGGCATGAAATATGATTGTATTAGTCAGCGTTTTGTGGATGCGTTGACCTGTAGAATTATCTTAGAGTTTTTTAAATCCACAAAAAGTATGAAAAAAAGAAGTATTTCGCTAATTTAACGTTTTTCTCTAGTCTAAAGTTGACAAACTCTATAAATAGAAAAATTCTGACTCCACTATACTTTTACAGTCAATGAAACCGGAATTATTACCCCCTAGCCAAACTTTGCCAGCCAACTGGCTGAATATTTTGGCGATGCAGCATTTTCAGGCTCTGAAGTTAACAAGCCCATTGGCTTGGGTTGAGTTGGATTTAGATGGCGACCTTCTGTTTCATAAAAGCCTATTGTTTATAGCTACTAAGGAGCTTTGCTGGACAAATGGAGTCAGCTTTGAGACATGGCCGATTACTGCTGACTCAAAGCTTTTGCATAGCGATCACGCAGGGGTGGGGCATCTTAAGCTGGAAACTCCCCAAAGGCTTTTGCGAACCTGGAATTTTACCTTGGGGGTTAATCCTCAAGTCCTACGTCTGCAATCTTGTTATCAAGGGATATGCGGAAGGTTAGCGGGCGCCCATCCTAGAAAAGGTAATAAATCAGAAGCTGGCGAATTTGAAAAGCAAATATGCCCGGTTTGCTTAAATACAAAGCAGGCAAATGCAGACAATTGTCCTGTATGTGAACCCGATGAAGACAGGCCTGCATCTACATGGACTTTATTCAAGCTATGGCGATTTGCTAGGCCATACAAAAAGGAATTACTACTTGGTTTTATTTTGACTCTAGCCTCAACGGGAGCCACTTTAATTCCTCCATATTTGACTATGCCACTGATGGATCATGTTCTGATTCCTTATGAGCGTGGACATCCGATTGACTTTCGATTGGCCGGTCAATATATGGGCGCTCTTTTTGCTGCGGCCGTTTTTGCTTGGGCAATGGGATGGTGGAGAACGTATTTACTTGCCTTAGTTAGCGAACGAATCGGGGCAGATTTGCGCAACACGACTTTTGAGCATTTATTAAAACTTTCTCTCGAGTATTTTGGTGGGAAAAGGACGGGTGATTTAATTGCTCGTATTGGTGCAGAAACAGACAGAATTTGCGTTTTTCTTTCTCTTTATCTTCTGGATTTTGCTACTGATGTGTTAATGATCACTATGACCGCCGCGATCTTGGCATCAATTGATCCGTTGCTTGCATTGGTTACCCTAGCGCCTTTACCGTTTATCGTATGGATGATTCACGTTGTTCGAGATAAGTTGAGGTTTGGTTTTGAGAAGATTGATCGCATTTGGTCTGAAGTCACCAACGTTTTAGCGGATACGATTCCGGGCATTCGTGTGGTAAAGGCTTTTGCTCAGGAGGAGAGGGAGCTTAAGCGTTTCGTTGATTCTAATAAGCATAATCTTCAAATAAATGACCGGGTAAATAGGATTTGGGGTTTATTTACCCCGACCGTTACTTTCCTGACAGAAATTGGACTATTGGTGGTTTGGGGATTTGGCATCTGGCAGGTGGCGCATCGAAGAATTTCCGTGGGGGTGTTGATCGCGTTTCTTGCTTATATTGGCCGCTTTTATATGCGATTAGACTCAATGAGTCGAATTGTTTCTCATACTCAAAAGGCGGCGGCTGGAGCAAAGAGAATATTTGACATTCTTGATCACGTTTCCAGTGTTCCTGAGCCAATAAACCCCACTCCTTTAAAAGAAGTAAAGGGTGGCATTATTTTGCGCGGAGTAGGGTTTCGTTATGGCAATAGGGCGGTATCCAAGGGCATTGATTTAGATATAGCCCCTGGAGAGATGATTGGATTAGTTGGTCATAGCGGTTCTGGGAAAAGCACCTTAGTAAATCTGATTTGTCGTTTTTATGATGTGAGTTCTGGGTCTATTTCTTTAGATGGTCGAGATATACGTAGCATTGGAATTGCGGATTATCGAAAGCGAATTGGTTTGGTGCTCCAAGAGCCATTTTTATTCTTTGGCACTATTGCAGATAATATTGCCTACGGTAAGCCTAATGCCTCTCGAGAGGAAATTATTCAAGCAGCTAGAGCGGCGCATGCCCATGAATTTATTTTGCGATTACCGCTTGGTTATGATTCTTTGGTCGGGGAGCGAGGCCAATCTTTATCTGGGGGTGAACGTCAACGTATATCGATTGCAAGAGCGCTTTTGATAAACCCAAGTATTTTGATATTAGATGAAGCCACATCGTCCGTTGATACGACAACTGAAAAAGAAATTCAACGCGCACTCGATAATTTAGTCAAAGGCCGAACAACTATTGCTATTGCACATCGGTTATCAACTTTAAGAAAAGCAGATCGCTTAGTCGTCTTAGATAAAGGCGAGATTATTGAGATTGGATCCCATGATGCTTTGATGGATGCACAAGGAGCGTATTACCAACTTTATCAAGCTCAAATTCGTCATGCGACTGAACTTGTTGAGGGTGGAGCTATTGGTGAAACCCTTGAAGTGGGCATAAGTGAAAGTGATTCATTAAATAAAGTAAATGCGAGTTTGGATATGGATGCTAAGTCAAGCGGAGAAGAGGGCGCTCATGAAACTCCAGCAAAGCTGATAATTGATCAGTCGGGAATGCGTCGATGAATAACTTGAAAAATCTTAGTCGAATAGAGCGAAATGAATTTGGTCGGTTGGTTTATGTTGACTCCTTTGACGTGCGTCATGTTGGAGTCTATCCGGTTAGAGCGTTCCCTATTACCGCTCCAGATTCAGGGATATGCCTCATGGATGACTCAGGAAAGGAATTATTGTGGTTCCAAAATCTGGATGCGGTTCCAGATTGTGAAAGAGGTATTCTCGAAGAAGAGCTTGCGGTTAGAGAATTTATGCCTTTTATTGAGAGGATATTAAAGGTTTCTTCGTTTGCAACCCCAAGTATTTGGGATATTGAAACGGATAGGGGATCTACAAGAATCAAATTGAAAGGCGAGGAGGATATTCGCAGGATTGCAGGTAATGCATTGCTTATTGCCGATGCCAACGGCCTTCAGTTTTTAATTCGCGACTCAACCAAGTTGGACAAGGTTAGTAAAAAATTGCTTGATCGATTTCGATAAGACAATTATTTATGCTTAGAAAATCCAGGGCCATTAAAATAACTTACATGCCGGAATAGCTCAGTTGGTAGAGCAGCGCATTCGTAATGCGAAGGTCGGAGGTTCGATTCCTCTTTCCGGCACCATGTTCCTTCCTGTAGCTTGTTAATTCAATGGCTTGGCAAGGGTATTCACTAAGGTTGAATTTGCCAAAACTTGACTAGAGTCAAGACGTCTAGGTTTTAAATGTTGAAGAATAAAGCACCCAATAAATAATTGGGACATTGCAATACTCATAAGAACAAGGAGATGTAAAGATGACCAGCCAAAACGCTTCCGCTCCATTTGGCGGCAGATGGGTTCAACTGATTATTGGCATCGTATGTATGTCGATGATTGCCAATTTGCAATACGGTTGGACTTTATTCGTTAACCCGATTGATGACAAATTCCATTGGGGACGTTCCGCAATTCAAGTCGCGTTCACAATTTTCGTATTGACCGAAACTTGGCTTGTACCTATTGAAGGATATTTGGTAGATAAGTTTGGACCCCGTCCGGTTGTATTTTTTGGCGGTCTTTTGTGTGGCCTTGGTTGGGTACTCAACTCCCAAGCTGAAACATTAACGATGCTTTATTTTGCCGCAGCAGTGAGTGGTGTTGGTGCTGGCGCCGTATATGGTACTTGCGTTGGTAATGCGCTCAAATGGTTCCCGGATCGCCGTGGGTTGGCTGCCGGTTTAACGGCCGCTGGATTTGGTGCCGGCTCTGCTTTAACGGTTATTCCAATCGCCAAGATGATTGCTGCCCAAGGGTATCAAGAAACTTTTTGGTTTTTCGGAATTGGCCAAGGCGCAATCGTGGTTATTTTAAGTTTGCTGTTGTCTAAGCCAATTAAGAGCGCCATTACCACTGCTAAAGCAAGTGTGGCTCAAACGCGCAAGGATTTCCGCCCTTCGGAAATGATTAAACAACCCGTGTTTTGGGTCATGTACCTCATGTTCGTGATGGTGGCTGCAGGAGGTTTGATGGCCACGGCTCAATTGGCTCCGATTGCCAAAGATTTTAAAATTGCTGGTGTCACAGTCAGCATTCTTGGTCTAGCATTGCCGGCGTTAACCTTTGCTTTAACCATTGACCGCGTCTTGAATGGGTTAACTCGACCATTTTTTGGTTGGGTGTCAGACAAGATTGGTCGTGAGCAGACGATGACCCTCTGCTTTTCTTTCGAGTGCTTAGGTATTTTAGGTTTGTATTATTTTGGCCAAGACCCAGTTTTGTTTGTCTTGTTAACCGGTCTTGTGTTTTTTGCGTGGGGTGAGATTTACAGTTTATTCCCATCAACCAATGCCGATACATTTGGCAGTACATTTGCAGCAGGCAATGCAGGCCTCTTGTACACGGCTAAAGGAACGGCTTCCTTGTTAGTGCCGCTTTCTAGTGTATTGGTTGCCACTACGGGCGGATGGGAGGCGGTGTTTTGGGTCGCCAGCATATTGAATGGATCGGCTGCATTTTTAGCATGGTTTGTTCTGCGTCCAATGCGCCGTAAATTAATTGAAAAGTCAGCAGCTTAAAGCTAAAATCGCAACTAGCATTGTAAAAATGGGGGTCTTTATGACCCCCTTTTTAATTGAATTAAAATACAATTTTGGCGCTAACCATTCTATATAAAGTGTCCTAATTGATAGACCATTCTGATCCAAAAGTAGAGAGCAAAGAGCGTTCAACTAGTTGTTCTTGGGAGCGTTGGATGCAGCTCTTGATAGGTGTAGCCTGCATGTCTATGGTTGCCAATTTGCAATATGGCTGGACTTTATTTGTTAATCCCATAGAAGAAAAATTTCATTGGGGTAGCGCTGTAATTCAGGTTTTTTTTGTTGTATTTATATTATGTGAAACTTGGTTTTCGCCCATTTTGGGTGCGTTCACTGATCGGATTGGACCTCGTTTAGTAGTTTTTTTTGGCGGTATTTTGTGTGCTGTTGCATGGTGTATGAACGCTTTAGCTGATTCGATTAACTTCTTTTCCTTGGCTGCAGTCGTTGGTGGTATTGGTGCTGGCGCTGTCTATAGTGCCTGCGTAGGAAATGCGCTAAGGTGGTTCCCGGATCGTCGAGGTTTGGCGGTTGGAATAACTGCAGCCGGATATGGCGCTGGATCTGCCTTAACTGTGATACCAATTACGAATATGATCGCCGCAAAGGGTTATCAAGAAACATTTTTGATATTTGGCCTTTGTCAAGGTGCAGTAATTGCCATCTTGGCATTATTTTTGAAAGGCAAGGGACGGATAGAAGTTTTAAATGAAGTTGGAGTAGTCAAGAATTATCGTTCAATGGAGATGATTAAAGAGCCAGCATTTTGGGTAATGTATTTAATGTTTGTAATGGTCGGTGGTGGTGGCTTGGTCATAACTGCTCAGTTTATTG
This sequence comes from uncultured beta proteobacterium, assembly GCA_903826775.1. Classification (GTDB taxonomy): domain Bacteria; phylum Pseudomonadota; class Gammaproteobacteria; order Burkholderiales; family Burkholderiaceae; genus Polynucleobacter. The sequence continues at coordinate 36,926 of CAIKFU010000104.1, forward strand.
ATATAGCCAAAAGCTTGAATTTTCAAGGAGTTGATGTAGTTATTTTTGGCGTGACATTGTCACTACTAATGCTGACCTTGAATCTGAACCGCGTCCTAAACGGATTAACTCGCCCAATTTTTGGTTGGATATCCGATTTAATTGGCCGTGAAAAAACGATGTTTATTTGCTTTAATTTGGAGGCGCTTAGTATTCTAGGCCTATATTATTTTGGACATACCCCAGCATTTTTTTTGTTGCTAACGGGGCTTGTGTTTTTTTTATGGGGTGAAATTTATAGTCTGTTTCCATCAATCAATGCAGATACTTTTGGCGATCAATATGCTGCTGGTAATGCTGGATTGCTGTACACCGCAAAAGGCACTGCCTCTTTATTGGTTCCGTTATCTAGTATTTTGGCGGCGGCGACCGGTAGTTGGGAGGCTGTATTTTGGGGTGCAGGCATCTTGAATTTTTTAGCAGCTTTGTTGGCTTGGTTTATATTGAGACCTTTGCGCCGTAAGCTGGTAATTAGGAATCGGCGCAGAAACAGGTAATTCAATGTCTGACTTGGGTCTAGGGTTTGCCTCGGTAATTATTCACTTTGTTGAAAACCCCTGGGAAGGCGAAGTTAGTTTATTTAAAAGGAAGCAGCATGAAAATGCCCGTAGCGTTAAAAGTTCTAATATTGACAATGAGTTTTATTTGCTCTGCATTTTCACAAGAAGCTAAGCTTGGCAAGCTTAAAATTGAGGATGCGTATATTCGATCTACCGCCCCTGCTCAAAGTGTGGCTGGCGGGTTTATGAAAATTGACAACCTTGGCGCTGTTGACCAGTTAATATCTGCTAGCTCTCCGTCAGCTGTGGAGGTGCAGTTACATGAAATGAGTATGGATGGCAATGTTATGAAAATGCGCCAAATAAAGGAAATATTGGTGCCTGCTAATAGCTCAACCGAATTAAAGCCGGGTGGATTGCATTTAATGTTGATTGGCATCAAATCCCCATTAAAAACTGGAGATTCAGTACCTCTAAAACTTAAATTTACTAAAGCCGGTGAGGTTGAGGTTCGTTTTTCTGTGAAGGCAATCGGATCAGGGCATTAAACTAAATTTAGGAAATAAGGGGTGAGCCTCACCCCTTATTGTTGTTAGGTGCCTAGATTTAAATCTGTCACCGCCCCTTTGCTTGCTGAACTAGCAAGGTGTGCGTATTTTGCCAATAATCCCCGGGTATATCGTGGTTTAGGCTGAACCCAAGCAGCACGACGTTTGGCGATTTCATCATCACTGAGGTTTAGCTGAATTAATAGTTTATGAGCATCAATAGTTACGGAGTCGCCTTCTTGAATTAACGCTATTGTTCCTCCGACATATGCTTCAGGGGCGACATGACCAACGACCATGCCCCAAGTCCCACCAGAAAAACGTCCATCGGTGATTAGCCCTACTGATTCACCAAGACCCTGCCCCACAAGGGCAGAGGTAGGGGCGAGCATTTCACGCATCCCCGGACCTCCTTTGGGGCCTTCATAGCGAATAATCATTACATCGCCAGCCTTAATTTTTTGAGCCATGATGGCTGCCATAGCATCATCTTCGGAATCAAAAACACGAGCAGGGCCCGTTATGGATGGGTTTTTAAGCCCAGTTATCTTTGCAACACATCCTTCCGGGGAAATATTGCCTTTTAAAATTGCTAAATGACCTTGTGGATACAAAGGATTATCAAGCGTACGAATTACCTTTTGATCTAAGCGTGGGGTGGATGGCACTTCTTTTAATGCTTCAGCAATTGTTTTTCCAGTAATAGTTATGCAGTCACCATGCAAAAGACCGGCGTCAAGAAGAATTTTCATGACTTGAGGGATGCCGCCTGCTTGGTGTAAATCAGTGGCTAGATAGGTTCCGGAAGGCTTCATATCCACAATTACTGGAACGCGCTTGCGAATGCGCTCAAAGTCATCAATAGTCCATTCAATTTCTGCGGCGCTAGTTATGGCTAAAAAATGCAGAACGGCATTGGTTGATCCCCCTACCGCCATAATGACACTTACCGCATTTTCGATTGATTTTTTGGTAATAATGTCGCGAGGGCGCAGGTTATTTTTAATCGCGTCAATAAGCACACGCGCCGATTCTGCTGCGCTGAGAGTTTTTTCATCATCTTCATTTGCCATGGTTGATGAGTAGGGTAGGCTCATTCCGAGAGCTTCAAATGATGAGCTCATCGTATTGGCTGTATACATTCCACCACATGAACCGCTTCCGGGGCAAGCGTGCTGCTCTACACCTTTTAGTTCTGCTTCGCTGATTTTCCCAGACGTAAATTGACCTACTGCTTCAAAGGCGGAGACAATGTTTAGCTCCTTGTCTTTGTAATGACCCGGCTTGATAGTGCCGCCATAAACATAAATTCCAGGCACATTGGTTCGAGCCAAGGCCATCATGCCGCCCGGCATGTTCTTATCGCAACCACCAATAACCACTACACCATCCTGCCACAATCCATTTACACAAGTTTCAATGCTGTCAGCAATGACTTCCCGTGAGACTAAGGAGTATTTCATTCCTTCAGTGCCCATACCAATGCCATCAGAAACTGTGGGTGTACCAAATACTTGGGCCTTTGCCCCAGCTTCTTCAAGAGCGATAATTGCAGCATCGGCCAGTTTCTGTAGTCCGCTATTACAAGGCGTAATTGTCGAGTGTCCATTGGCAACCCCAACCATTGGTTTTGAGAAATCCTTCTCCTTGTAACCCATCGCATAGTACATCGATCGATTTGGGGCTCGTGCTACCCCTTCCGTAACCATGCGTGAGCGTTCATTCAGGCGATTCATTGTTATTTACTCCAGTAAGATTTTGTAAAAAAGCTATTGTTGTGTTATTTGCAAGGTATTAATTAATCATATTGCATTGCAGCAAATTTTATTTTCCGAAGTATCGATTTTATCTGCAGGATTAACGAGCATGTTTTTTTGTTGGTTTATTAAAATCGAATCTATTGATAATGGTTGAATATATAGGTTATATTGTTTCGGTCGCAAAATTTTCGTAAAATCTGCCCTTGCGCCTGAAATATAAATGTATGTTTGATTAACGCAATTTGTCATTAAAGTTTAAAGTATTTATACAGGCAGGTTAAATCTAAGGCTTAATTATTTGATGTCTGATATGCCGCTACTGCCAAAAATTCGCTCGGATGTTTTTATCGAGGCACGGGAAAAGTTGGGTTTGAGCGCCAAGGAATTGGCCAACCTTGCCTGCATATCCACTCGGCAGGTTCTTCAAATTGAAAATGGTGAGACCGACTCTTTTTATTCTCCAAGAATTAAGGTAAATGCCGCTAAGAAGGTGGCAGTGATTTTGAATTTAAACGAAGTTGAGTGCTTTGAAGTCTCGGAAAATACTGCAGGAGAGCTTTTAGTTGTAAAGAACAAACCTGCAAGTAAGGCTCATAGCCAAGTAATTCCAGCGGAATTAAACACCGAGACTGCAGTGAATTTAAATCAATACGTACGTAAACATGAATTTTCTCAGCTCAATCTTTCGCCGGTTAAACCCAGATCTTTTACTAAACTATTTTTTTGGTTTTTGGTAATTTTGGTTTTGGTTATTTATTACGTAATCTATCTCAATTTTGATTTCTTTAATGATGCCAAAAAGGTAGAAGAGGGTACTGTTTCGCCTAATGCTGCTTTGGTTACCGAGAGTGCCAACGATCAAGGCTCAGGTCTTGAAAAACCTGCAGAGCAAATAAATTCATCAGGTAGCCAGCCGAATGATGTAGCGGAGTTGAAGTCAATTGCAACCCCCTCAATCCCCCCTGAAGTTAATACAAGCTCATCTGCAACTGGAGGTGTAGTAGCTGAAAGCTCATGCCCTTCCCCAGATGCTTCAATGGCTACTTTTAAACCGTCTATTGCAAATAAGTCTGGTGATATGGTTTATCTACAAAGCAAAATACAACAAGTAGTCTGTGTGATTGATGCTTCTGGCCATTTGCAGGGGAGGCCCCTTGATGCAGGGGCTGGGGTGTCATTCTATGGTAGACCACCTTTTAAGGTTTTAACGGCCGGCCTAGATCAGACTGAAATTTTCTTTCAAGGGCAGCGTGTTCGACCCTCTAATCCGAATGGAAAGTCCGTTCTTTTGGAGCAAGCCGATTAAGGGGGTTGTGCTCCCCTCGCAAACTAGGTGTGAGTGCTTAAACAGCAGATTCGTCGGTTTCACCAGTTCGAATACGGATGACCTGCTCAATTGGGCTGACGAAAATTTTACCGTCCCCAATTTTTCCTGTTCTTGCCGTTTTGCTGATTGCTTCAATTGCAGCCTCAACACGATCATCGGCTACAACGGTTTCAATTTTCACCTTTGGTAAAAAATCAACTACATATTCAGCTCCACGATAAAGCTCGGTATGACCCTTTTGACGACCAAACCCTTTAACTTCGGTAACCGTTAATCCAGAAATCCCAATTTCAGATAACGCTTCGCGAACCTCATCGAGTTTGAATGGCTTAATAATTGATGTGATCAGTTTCATGGTTTCCCCTTTATACAGCAATCATACATAGAACTTAAGAAAATATTATGTTTAGGTAGTTTTAATGGCTTATGCCCTAAATTTTGATGTAATTGGGTAGCGCCAGTCTCGCCCAAAGGCTCGCGTGGTAATGCGAACACCTGGCGGTGCCTGGCGTCTTTTGTATTCATTTAGCTTTATAAGTCTTGTGATCTTCTCAACGCTTACCTCATCGTAGCCGGCTTGGATAATTTCCTTGAGAGATTGATTTTGTTCCATATAAAGCTCAAGAATACCGTCAAGCACTTCATAAGAGGGAAGGGAATCTTGGTCGGTTTGATTTGGCCGTAGTTCAGCAGAAGGAGGGCGAGTCAAGATTCGCTCAGGAATAACAGATCGAATGCTGTTTCGATAGGAACAGAGTCGATAAACCAACGTCTTTGCTATGTCTTTGATAACTGCAAATCCACCAGCCATATCACCATATAGAGTGCAATATCCAACCGCCATCTCGCTCTTATTCCCAGTGGTTAGGACGAGGCGGCCTGTTTTATTTGAGAGGGCCATTAGCAGTGTTCCGCGAACTCGAGCTTGGATATTTTCTTCGGTAGCGTCGGCTTTTAAACCTTGGAATTGCTTTGCCAAAACCAATTCCAAGGCTTCTACTGGCGTGTCGATGGGGATCTCATCGTATTGCACCCCTAGGTTACAAGCCAGTTCGCGTGCATCAATCCATGATATGTCGGCTGTGTATCGAGATGGCATCATTACAGCACGTACAAAGTTTGCCCCAAGTGCATCAACGGCAATGGTCAAAACTAGCGCAGAATCAACTCCCCCAGAAAGCCCGATAATAACCCCTGAAAACTGGTTTTTCCGAACATAATCCCTTACGCCTAATACGAGTGCTTTATACGCTTGCGCTTCAATACTTTGTGTTTTTGTTATCAAACCCTGCTCCGGCTCACCCTGAGGATTGATATTTACATAACCCAGGTTGGCTTCAAATTGCGCCATGCTCATTGCTAAATGGCCTTTTGAATTTAAAGCAAATGAGCCCCCATCAAAAACCAATTCATCTTGTCCGCCGACCATATTGACATAAATGAGTGGCATGCCAGTGTGCTTTATCTGTTCTTGCAAAACACGTTTTCGCAATTCTTCTTTTTGTAAATGATAAGGTGAGGCGTTAAGGACGGTCAATAATGTTGCGCCAGCGGCTTTGGCTTGTTTGGCTGGACCAATATGCCATGCATCCTCGCATAAAATGATGCCGATTTTTGTGCCTTCTATTTCGAAAACACAGGGTTCGTTTCCTGGAACGAAATAGCGGACTTCATCAAAGACCTCATGGTTGGGTAGTTTTTGTTTTGCATACGTAGCAATCACCTCTCCATCTCGCAATACCGAGGCAAAGTTTTGCAGGCCATGTGAGGTTTTTTTAGGGTGGCCAACGATTACTGTTAAGCCTTCAAATTCAGCAAGGGACTTTATTAATGAATCAAGAGTCTTATCTGTGGTTTTAATGAAGGCCGGGCGAAGCAATAAATCCTCGGGGGGGTAACCGGTAAGAGAGAGTTCTGGGGTTAAAAGTAGTTTTGATCCCTCGGCATGCGCTTTTTGGGCGGCAAGTTGGATAAGCTTGGCATTTCCTTCCAAATCCCCCAATAGCGGGTTGATTTGGGCTAGAGCAATTTGGAAAGGAGGGGATTTTGTTTCCAATTTTGCGCTCAATGACTAAGACTTAGCGTACCGGTCAATGCCTTCAAGGATTTCTGCATGAGCATCGGATACGCCTCCCCACCCTTTTACCTTGACCCATTTACCTTTTTCAAGATCTTTGTAGTGTTCAAAGAAGTGTTGAATTTGGTTTAGACGCAAGGTATTCATATCTTCTGGCTTTTGCCAGTGAGTATAGATTGGCAGAATACGGTCTTCAGGGACGGCCAGTAGCTTGGCATCTTGTCCAGCCTCATCCTCCATCATTAGTACTCCAATAGCCCTGCAACTCACAACTACACCAGGAATCAATGGGAAAGGGGTAATTACCAGCACATCTACAGGGTCACCGTCGCCGGCAATGGTTTTGGGGATGTAGCCGTAGTTACAAGGGTAGTGCATCGCGGTTCCCATGAAGCGGTCAACAAAAATCGCCCCGCTTTCTTTATCCACTTCGTACTTGATTGGATCGGCATTCATGGGAATTTCAATGATGACATTGAAATTTACGGGGGCTTTTTTACCGGGGGTTACGTTGTCTAAACTCATAAATGCTCCAAATAGTGATTGGTGGATACCCTGATCTTAACAAAGTGGTAAAGGCATATTTTTGTTACATACTCTTAATGCTTGGATAGGCCCTAGTGTAAGACTGAAATGAACAAGGCCGAAATGGGCGCCAGATACAAAATAAAAAAGACCTTTTTAGGAGTTTAAGTATGAGTAATGTGACATTGGGATTGTATTTTTCCTTGGGCTGTGGAGTGCTGGCTGTTATTTACGGCTTTGTAATGCGTGGATGGATACTCAGGCAGAGTACTGGTAACGCTAAGATGGTTGAGATAGCAGAGGCAATTCAGCAAGGGGCAGCTGCGTATCTTTCGCGCCAATATAAGACGATCGCAATTGTTGGGGTTGTTTTGGCAGTTTTAATTGGACTGTTCCTTGACATGGCTACCGCAATGGGTTTTGTGATTGGATCCGTCCTTTCAGGCGCATGTGGATTTATAGGTATGAATGTTTCGGTTCGTGCAAACGTTCGTACTGCTGAGGCTGCTACCAAGGGAATGAATGAGGCATTGAGCGTTGCCTTTAAAGGAGGTGCGATTACGGGCATGTTAGTGGTAGGCCTTGGTCTTCTTGGTGTGGGTCTATTTTTCATGTTTTTAGTTTCAATTGGCAATGGCCAAGATCTTTCTTCTGTATTGCACCCGCTTATTGGGTTGGCATTTGGCTCCTCCTTGATTTCTATTTTTGCCCGTTTAGGCGGTGGTATTTTTACAAAGGGTGCCGACGTTGGTGCGGATTTGGTCGGTAAAGTTGAAGCAGGAATTCCTGAGGATGACCCACGCAATCCAGCCGTTATTGCCGATAACGTTGGTGATAACGTTGGCGATTGCGCTGGAATGGCAGCCGATTTATTTGAAACCTATGCCGTGACTTTAATTGCAACCATGGTTTTGGGTGCATTGATGGTTACCGGAGCGCCTGTTTCAGCAATTGTTTATCCATTGGTTTTGGGCGGCATATCCATTATCGCTTCCATTATTGGCTGTTCTTTTGTTAAAGCAACACCCGGCATGAAAAATGTAATGCCCGCTTTGTATAAAGGATTAATCATTGCAGGATTGATTTCATTGGTGGCATTTTATTTTGCTACAAATTTCATCATGCCCGATGACGCTTTGGGTATCCCTGGGAGTCAATGGCGCCTTTTTGGTTCAACAGTAGTTGGCTTGGTATTGACCGCGGCTTTGGTTTGGATTACGGAATACTATACGGGCACGCAATATGGGCCAGTAAAGCATATTGCTGAAGCTTCAACCAAAGGCCATGGCACCAATATTATTGCGGGTTTAGGTGTGTCAATGAAGTCAACTGCTTTCCCAGTTATCTTTGTTTGCGCTGCTATTTATGCTGCCTATTGGTTAGCGGGTATTTTTGGTATTGCAGTTGCTGCTACCTCAATGCTCTCAATGGCCGGAATTGTAGTTGCTCTCGATGCCTATGGTCCAATTACCGATAATGCTGGTGGTATTGCTGAAATGGCCGGTTTGCCACAGTCGGTTCGCGATATTACCGACCCATTAGATGCGGTGGGCAATACAACCAAAGCCGTTACAAAAGGCTATGCAATTGGTTCAGCTGGTTTAGCTGCGTTAGTGCTTTTTGCAGACTATACCCATGCGCTAGAGGCAATTGGTCAGCATGTTACTTTTGATTTATCAAATCACATGGTTATTATTGGCTTATTTCTTGGCGGCATGATTCCTTATTTGTTTGGTGCAATGGCCATGGAGGCTGTAGGTCGCTGTGCTGGTGCGGTTGTAGAAGAGGTGCGTCGTCAATTTCGCGATATTCCGGGAATTATGGATGGGACAGGGAAGCCAGAATATGGCAAGGCCGTAGATATGTTGACGACAGCTGCAATCAAGGAAATGATTCTGCCTTCCTTGTTGCCTGTAGTTGCCCCAATCGTTGTTGGTCTATTGCTTGGACCTGCGGCACTTGGTGGGTTATTAATGGGCACAATTGTTACTGGCTTGTTTGTAGCGATTTCCATGTGCACAGGTGGTGGAGCGTGGGATAACGCCAAGAAATATATTGAAGAGGGGAATTATGGCGGGAAGGGATCGGAGGCCCACAAGGCGGCCGTAACTGGCGATACCGTTGGTGACCCGTATAAGGACACAGCTGGACCAGCCGTAAACCCCTTAATTAAGATCATTAATATTGTGGCTTTACTGATTGTTCCGCTGTTGCCTATGGTTAGTTAAACACTGGTTTTTATGGAAAAACCCGGCTGAATGAACTGACCCCCAAAAGTTGGACGCTAAGTCCAACCAAGGGGGTTTTGTTTTATGAGCAAATACAGTACGCAGTTCAAGCTTGCAGTTGTTCGTCATTATTTGCAGTTCGGTGGGGTCAGGCAAGTGGCCAAGCGCTACGAGATCAGCAGTGCCGATATTCGCAAATGGACTTTAGCCTATCAGGCCCATGGGCTTTCTAGCCTACAACGGAGATCTAGTCAGCACTACACCATTGAGTTCAAGCTAGCTGTCCTTCAGTATATGAAGGATCATCTGGCATCGGCGCGACCCACTGCCGCCCACTTCAATATTGCTTCTGCCAGTTCTATAACGGTCTGGCGTCGCCTCTACAATGAAGGCGGTATTGAAGCCTTGCAACTCAAGCCCAAAGGACGACCGCCAATGGCTAAACCATCTGATCTCAAAGCATTGCTCAAAAAACCCATCGATGAACTCAATCCCGCCGAGATGCGACGTCGGCTTGAGTATCTGGAAGTGGAGAACGCTTACCTAAAAAAGCTCGAGGCCTTAGCTCAGCAAAAGCACTTGGCAAGCAAGAACAAGTCAAAGTAATTACTGAGTTAAGGCAAAACCACTCTTTGCAGGCGATCCTCACTGTAGCGAACATGCCAAGGAGCGTCTATTACTACTGGCTTAAGGCAAGCAGTAAAGCGGATCCTTACCTTGCGGTAAAAGCGCAAATGAACCGGATCTTCCATGCCCATCAAGGCCGCTATGGCTATCGGCGGGTTCATCTGGCATTGCGCAATCAACACTGCCGCCTCAACCACAAGACGGTACAAAAACTGATGGGGCAGCTGGGGCTCAAATCCACCGTACGCCCCAAGCGCTATCAATCCTATCAAGGATCAATCGGTAAAGCCGCCCCCAATCAACTCAATCGCCACTTTGTGGCGAGCCGGCCCAATCAAAAGTGGGTTACCGACGTCACCGAGTTCAACATCAAGGGCGAGAAGGTGTACCTCTCCCCAATACTGGATCTCTATAACCAGGAGATCGTCTCCTATGAGATAGCGGATCGACCGCATATCCATATGGTGATGGATATGCTCAAAAGCGCTTTGCAGCGCCTAAGGACAGAAGACAAGCCCTTATTGCACTCCGATCAGGGCTGGCAATACCAAATGGGGTTTTATCAACAGGCATTGCAAGAACGCGGTGTTGTCCAGAGCATGTCCCGAAAAGGCAATTGCCTGGATAACGCGGTCATGGAGAACTGGTTCGGAATCCTGAAAACCGAGTACTTCCACGGGAAGAAATTTGACAGTATTGAATCGTTTAAGAAAGGACTAAAGGAATACATCCACTACTACAACCACGACCGAATCAAACAAAAGCTAAAGGGATTAAGTCCTGTTGATTACAGAACTCAATCCCTCGTGCTAACCTAATCAAACTGTCCAACTTCTTGGGGTCAGTTCAAATGCGGGTTTTTTATTTTTACATAGAACCTATTAGGCAGATTTGCGTGTACCACGTGTAACTGGCGCAGCTTTCTTAACCTGAGCAATTTGTCCTTGAACAGCATCGATTGCTTGATCAGCAGATTTTTCTGCAGTTGCAATCGCTTCTTTAGCAACAGCGCGGATCTGTTCAAATCCCTGCAAAGCACTTCCATAAGTAGTTTTCAATGCAGAAACAAATGCGTCAGATCCTGCAGGAGCATTTGCTGTCAAAGTATTGATCCAATCTTGAAAGCCATCTTGAAACTGGTCAATGCTTGAATCCACAACAGTTACTAATTCTTTGCCACCATCACGCAATACTTTAGTCACTTTGCGTTGATATGCAACTGCCTGATTGCTAACAGCTTGAAGGCTATCTGCACTTAACATTTCATTTACTTGCTTTGGGTCTTTTGCTGCCAAAACTTGTTGAATGCCATCCTGGGCATTTACTAATGCATCTTTAGATGCGGCATAGTTCAGCTCTGCTAATTTTTGCGCATTTGCTAAAGCAGCTTCGCTAAATGAAAATGTAGCCTCTAAACCTTTACTGTTAATTTGTGACAATTTTGAAGTAATTTGTTCTTGGTTCATGTATTTCTCCGGTATTTAAGTGGTATACAACTAGTATTAAAAAAATTGAGTGTTATTGCACTGCACCATTGAACTGTAACTGAAGACATATGACAAATCAAGACATTTTTGCTGCTTTGCAACAAATTTTAACCGTTTAGCTAATAAATTGAATAAAATCAATACAATAGACAATTCAATTTCATATCGAAAAATAGCACTTTCTGCCTGTTTTGGTACATTTTTGGAATGGTACGACTTCTTGACCTTCGCCACTTTGGCGGTCATATTTGGTCCATTATTTTTTCCATCAACCGATCCCAATTCAGGATTATTGGCGAGTTTGGCTACTTTTGGTGCTGGCATGGTTGTTCGCCCAATCGGAGCAGCAATCTTTGGCTCTATGGGCGATCGAATTGGACGCAGACCCGTTTTTCTAATCACAATCACCCTCATGGGACTTGCAACCCTTAGCGTGGGTTTTCTGCCAACCTACGCATCAATTGGAATTTTGGCCCCAATCCTTTTGGTTATGCTGCGCCTGATGCAAGGACTCTCCGCAGGAGGAGAAATTGGTGGAAGTGCGGTCTACCTAACTGAACATGCTGGATCAGAAAACCGTGGCTTTAAGACAAGTTTTTTACAACTTATGGGCCCCTTAGGGGTATTGGCTTCTACTCTTCAAATTGCCTTTCTTCAAAACTACCTAAGCCCAGAACAATTCCAAGAATGGGGTTGGCGTGTTCCTTTTTGGTGTTCATTGCCGCTTTTATTAATTGCCTATAAGGTGCGGATGTCGCTAGAGGAAACGCCCATATTTTTAATGCTCCAACAGGAAGAAAAAACCGCTAAAAACCCCCTCTTAAATAACCTACTTGATCGAGACACTAGGAAAAAAATGTTCTTGTTGTTCTTTTGTGTCTCAGCAGGGGGATCAGTATTATTTTTCTGCGTACAAGTCTATAGCGCTATATTTTTAAAGTCTTCATTAGGGCTCTCTCCTCAAGTCGTTGACAAACTTTGCATCTGGGGAACCTTGACTTTATTTCCATTAACGATTTTCTCTGGTTGGCTGTCCGATCGAGTTGGAAGAAGGCCGCTTATTATCGGCGGACTAGCATTGGGATCCATTCTGATTCAACCCGCATTTTGGCTGTTGCAAACGCTTGCCTTAAGAACTGCCACTGAGCTGGATGCTAGCCATCAATTATTCATGGCACTCGTTTTGGCAGCCCTTGCAATTCCTCTTGCATTGGTAATTGGTCCCCAAACGGCTTTACTAGCAGAATTATTTCCGGCAAAAACGCGTAACAGCGCAGCAACACTTCCACATAACCTTGCTGCAGGTTGGATTGGAGGGCTATTACCTTTTGCTGTTACTTGGCTAAACCACCAATTAGGAAACGACCTAGGCGGACTTTGGTATCCAACCATATTTCTAACGTGTGCAGCGATCCTAGCGACGCTTTACCTGCCTGAAACGAATAAAACCATTCTTTTGCATTAATTCAAACAAAACACTAAAAAAATTAATTTGCTTCCTTGGTTCATTTTTTAATAACCACGAATGACATTGAATCCGTATCCCGAAATATTTCTTCCCCACAGTGGCATTTAAAATCACTAAAATCAAAATCGCTTGATCCACAATTGTGGCAAAAATCAGGCAAATGCGTCCGACGATACAAATGGATTTCGTTTATTTGCCTTGCAAGCCTAAGGATTGCCATCTCATCAAGTAGTGAATTTTTTGAGATGAGCCTAGCAATTTCCTCATTGATTTCAACGCCAATACGCTTATAGTGATCAAGTGCAAGCAATGCATGCAAAGCATTCCCAAATGAAAATATATTTTGTTGCGTTTTTAAAATAGCTCTTTCTCTGAACTTCCACCAATGAAATTGCTTGTTCCACCAAGGGTGGCTTGGTAAGGAAGTTTGAATGTCCTCAAGGATGTATACCCCATTTGGATTTAAGGCTTCTAGCCCCTCTATCAGGCAAGAAATTTGATGCTTAGGCTGATGGGACCCGTCCTCAATGATTAAATCAAATTTACATTGGCTGAGAAACCCATGGATTTGCTCTCCAACGCCTTGGTCCAATTGTGTAAATTGAAATCGTGAATCAATTGGCCATTCGAGCTGCAAAGGCAAAATATCAGCGCCGTAAATTTTGGCGCCTGGAAATCTTTCTAAAAGCCATCTAATTGACTTCCCTTTGTAAACGCCAAATTCCGCTATTGTTTCAATATTTCGATTTATAAAGAACCTTTCATAAAAGGGGATATAACCATGCCAATACGCTTTATCACTTAGAGTCGTTTGATTGAGGGGAGAAGATCTGTTCATTAAAATTGCTTTTGGATGTCATTAAGTATTTAAGAAGTGGTGCTGATAAGGTGCCACATAAAACTTTTTTACTGCTCGGCAATACCCCTATTGGATTGACAATCGCCGTTAACTGCAAAAATACATTACAACTTCAAGCTCGCCTAAAAAATATAGTTTCGAAATGTGGATGGTGGAAAATTAATTCCAAAATTCATCCCATTAATAAGATCTTGCTTTACAAATAATCTACCGCCAAGATTTTTAATGCCGGCGTGAAAATGAACATGCTCACACATTTGTAGCCTACAAATATTGGCCAATCCGTTTTCATTGAACATAACCTTTACCCTAGAGCCAAGATATGGATTCGTATTTTGCACCACATAAGGTAGTTTATAAACTCCAAAACCCCCAAATGCAGAATCCACTTCAAGCATTCCGCCGCTTGAATCTAATGAGGTAACACGAGTTCCGAATGTTTTACCAAAAGCGACGTCATCTGAAGCTTGATGTATATGAACGTAATCTAAAACCTCTTCCCATACATCGTTTGGACATAATTGGGGATGCCTAAAAGCCCACATATCATAGTAAGTGCCAATTTGATTTGAAAAAACTCCTGCATGATTTTTCTCTGAAGACAGGAAATCAATCGCCTCTAAAAATTTATCCGTACTTGTGCCATATACATTCGCATCGTCCATATCCAAAATAACCAGATAATCATATGAGGAAAGGATCGCATTATTTCGTATGTATTCTATATACACATTTCTTACCAATTCCAGTCGAATGGTTCTAATTGGAATTTGACCAATTCCATCCATATTTATAAAGTGAAAATTCTTCTTGCTTTGGCCCCAAGACTGAAATATGGATTTAGTGCTGTCTTTAGAGTCGTTCTCGACAAAAATATAGGCACAATCGCTAAATTGTGAAGACAACCTCTCTAAGCTGGCTAACACTTGAGGTAAAAATTGCTGGCAATCTCTAGCAACGCCGGCAAATATTATTCGCTCTTGACGGGCAGGACTCTTCATTTGATCCATTTCAATGCACTCATGATAAATTCAATTGGATTCTAACGGTTTTACAAAATACTCTTCTGAGATAAAAAATCTAAATGGCGGGCTTATTAATTTAATACGGCACTTCTTTTAACCCACGTGAGGCTCTTTTGCAGATTCTCTAGTTTAATATTGAAAGTAGTGGATTTTTTGCTGTATTGACCTTAATTTATGCCCATCTATTTCACCCATTAAACACTGTTCTGGAAAGGGTGTTTACAAGCTCATGAGGCATTGTGACCTTAAACCTTGGGTGTATGAAACTTTTTTCCCGCTATTTTTCTGTCTATAAAATTCTCAATTTCAGCGATACAATGGCGAATCGAAAGACCCTTCAAAGAGGAGATAAATGATGGCCCGTAGGTTTAGCAAAATATTCCTTGCTGCAACACTCTTTAGCGCTTCCCTGAGCTCCAACTTCGTTAAAGCGGACGCAAATTATCCGGGCATCATAGGCAAAGATAACTGGCTTTACTATAACTATGAAATCACTACAGCTGCTGATGTTCCGAAAGTTAATGGAATGCTCGATACCATCAGGCGCTTTAATAAGGTGCTCGCAGCCAACGGAATTGCCATGGTGGCCACCTTTGTTCCCATCAAAATGCGTGTCTATCCCGAATTTTTACCTCCTACATTAAAAGTAAATGCGGAGACCCAAGGTGGGTATGCCCGCTTATCGCAAGTATTGCGTGCAGGGCAGGTCAATGTCATAGACATTAATGCTCCTATGATGGATGCTGCAAACAAAACCAAATATGCGCCTTACCCACTCTTTTTAAGGCTCGATAGGCACTGGTCTCCTAGTGGCGCGTTAGTAGTTGCAGACGCGATTAAGGCGGGAATTGAAGCTAACCCGGCCCTTAAGAAAGTCTATGACGCTACGCCCGTACAGGCTTATAAATTGGAGATTAGCAAGGATAAGAAGACGCTCAACTCCCATGACCTCGTTGGGCAATTATCCCCACAGGATCAAGCGTCTCACAATTACCCCCCTGAAAGCTCGTTGCTATTTAAGGCGGTCCGATCTACCCCTGGCAGCAGCCCATCAGGAATAGTCGTTCTGGGTAGTAGCTACTCTATGGAGTGGACGGGATTCCCAGATGCGTTGCGTAGCGCCCTACAGCGCGACATTACGTTTTCAACAGCCCATGGGCCAATTGGGCCTTGGTATGGCGCCATCTCCTACTTTAGCGACGAATCCGTTCAAGCTAAACCCCCAAAATTACTGATTTTGGAAATGTCGGAACGGGAATTGCACATTACGCCCGATGCCGACTATCGCGAGCCCCGTTACAGGATGCTGAACTCTACCGATTGGCTCCTGCGCGTGTCTGCATTGGTTCAGCAAAGCTGCAAAGCTTCTTCTGTCACCGGAAAGATTGCCTCAACCGGTCTGGCTTCCAAGCCAGGTGCTCAAAAATCGGACGGGGTCAGTGTTGACTCGACTACCGAAGCGGATTTCATTGACATCGACTTTAACAACCCCATCACTAAGTTGGATTACATCGCTGCTCAATTGGTTGCCTCCGGCGTCAAAACCATCACCCTAGAAGCTAGTGGGCCCGATACCGCGCCTCGCAAAATCTTGGTTGAAGTAAAAGGCGACAAGGTCGTTCGCGCTTTGAAGTACCCGCTGCTCTCGATGACCGGTAAGGGGTATACCAAAGTTCGCATTTACCCTGGAAATACTTCAGGCTTCTCCTTCCAAGGGCTAAAGGTCTGTCGTCAACCGGAAGACCTTCTTAGCTAGGCAAGCCTAATCAGAGAGTGCTGACTGGCTCCCTCGCTTTTAATATAAAAGTTCCTCTATTTCAAAATAGGGGAACTTCATTGAAGAGAAGTTTTGCCAGAGGAATGAAGATAAAGTCTAGTTGTACACGCTTTTAGACATTAATAAAATATTTGGTGCCCCTTGTCCGACTCGAACAGACCACCTACTGATTACAAATCAGTTGCTCTACCAGATGAGCTAAAGGGGCAAGGGCTACATTCTAACTTATTTCACGACCTTTAACGAAGGTCTGGTGTTTTTTTCAATCAAACCCTTTGAGCCCTTTTCTTGGACATCATCGGGATCAGGGGTAGGAGCTCCATCAAACGGAAATGACATGCCTTGCCCATTCTCACGGGCATAAATAGCCAAAACATGAGAAACCGGAAATAAAATTTTTCTGGGAATCCCCCCAAATCGGGCTTGAAAACTAATCCAATCGTTTTCAATACTCAGTTGATGACAAGCTTCGGATGAAAGATTTAAAACAATTTCATTATTCTTAACAAATTCCATTGGGACCTCAACGCGCGAATCCACCAATACGGCGATGAAGGGCGTAAAACCAAAATCCGAGCACCACTGATGCAGGGCTCGGATTAAGTATGGTTTGGTACTTGGAACGTCTGCCATATCGGCAATATTCAATGAAGCCGACCTTAATGCGTCGCTTAACGACGCATTACTTTCTCTGAAGGTGTTAAGGCTTCAATATAAGCTGGTCGACTAAAAATACGTTCTGCGTATTTAAGCAATGGGGCCGCGTTTCTGGATAAATCGATGCCATAGTGCTCTAAACGCCACAACAATGGGGCAATAGACACATCCAGCATGGAGAAGTCATCGCCCAACATGTACTTGTTCTTGACAAAGATTGGAGCTAGCTGAGTTAAACGATCCCGTATGGCTAAACGGGCCTTTTCATGATTCTTTTCAGCAACTTTCCCTTTTTCATTCTCAAGAGTAGAAACATGAACAAACAGCTCCTTCTCAAAATTAAACAAAAAAAGGCGTGCGCGTGCACGCGCAACCGGATCAGGCGGCATTAACTGTGGATGAGGAAAACGCTCATCAATGTATTCATTAATAATGTTTGATTCATACAAAATCAAATCGCGTTCAACCAAAATGGGTACCTGTCCGTATGGGTTCATGACCGAGATATCTTCTGGCTTGTTAAACAAGTCGACATCGCGAATCTCAAAATCCATACCTTTTTCGAAAAGTACCAAGCGGCAGCGTTGCGAGAATGGGCAATTTGTGCCCGAGTACAACACCATCATATGCAAAATTCCTTAAAAAAATGCTTAATAAATCTTTAGTGAATGTCTTTCCAGTAGGCTTTATTCAAGCGCCATGCCAAAAGGCTAAAGAACGCTAAGAATAACAACACTACAACGCCAAGACGCTTACGCTCAAGCTGAACCGGCTCAGCCATCCACGACATAAAAGCTACCAAGTCAGCGATATTATCGTCGTATTCCTGAGATTTCATTGTTCCAGGGGTTAATTGCTCAAACCCAACAAACACTTTTTCGGTTTTTTCTGGATCGTGTGGATCCTTAATCAACTCAAATTTAGCTGCCCGTTCCCCTTGCAATTGCCATAAAACATGGGGCATTCCCACATTCGGGTACACCATATTATTCCAACCTGTTGGACGCTCATCATCCTTATAAAAAGAGCGCAGGTAGGTATAAAGCCAATCAGTCCCACGAGCCCTTGCTTCTACTGACAAATCGGGGGGGTTTTTACCAAACCATTCCTTAGCCTCTTTTGGATTCATCGAGACTTTCATCAGATCGCCTACTTTGGCATCGCCCATGATGAGGTTTTCTTTGATCTGCTGTTCGGTTAAACCAATATCTCGCAGACGGTTGTACCGTACATCGACTGCCGAATGGCATCCAAGGCAATAATTAACAAACAACTTGGCGCCATTTTGCAAGGAAGCATTGTTGCTTACGCGATTCGGGGCTGAATCCAAAGGAAAACCGCCTTCATTTGCGTTGGCAAGCGCGCCCAAACCCAGGGTGGCTGTCACGATTACAACCTGGCAGGCGCCCATCAAAGTTTGCAGAATTTCTTTCATACTCGTTCCTAATTTCTCTTTGGTATCTGAATTAATGGGACTTAAAAGTAACACGGCTAGGCACTGGTTTAAATGTCCCCAGCTTGCTCCAATAAGGCATTCCCAAGAAAAAGCCCAAGTAGTAAATTGTGCATACTTGAGAAAGTTTCTCAAATATTGGTGACGGCGGTTGAATTCCCAGGTACCCCAAAATCACAAAACTCACCACAAATACGCCATAGATGTATTTGTGGAAATTTGGACGATACCGAATCGATTTCACCGGGGAGTTATCCAGCCAAGGCAGGAAAAACAGGATTACGACTGATCCACCCATGATGACCACACCCCAAAATTTAGCATCGAGGTAATAAAAGCCTACCGCTAAACCAGCCAGGATGAGAATACATAAGCCCTTGATTTTTATATCTTTTACAGATTTCATCGCCAAGCCAATAATGACTGCTAGGAATATCCATAAAGGCAGCAAGAAACTTGTCGTCGTTGCTCTTAACATGGAGTAAAACGGGGTGAAGTACCAAACTGGAGCGATATGCAGTGGGGTCTGGAGCGGATCAGCCGGGATGAAGTTGTTCGCCTCCAAAAAGTATCCGCCCATTTCGGGGGCAAAAAAGACCACAAAGGCAAAAATCATCAAGAAAATCCCTAGCCCCATTGTGTCGTGGACCGAATAGTAGGGATGAAAGGGTATCCCATCAACAGGATGGCCATTTGCATCTAAATTTTCTTTAATTTCAATACCATCAGGATTATTTGAACCCACCTCATGCAATGCAATGATGTGCGCCACCACCAAACCGATCAATACCAATGGAATGGCAATCACGTGAAAAGCAAAGAAACGATTGAGCGTTGCATCACCCACTACATAATCACCGCGAAGCCACAAAGACAAGTCCGGTCCAATGAATGGAATGGCAGAAAATAGGTTCACGATTACTTGAGCACCCCAGTAGGACATTTGACCCCATGGCAGCAGGTAACCAAAGAAAGCCTCACCCATCAACAGCAGGAAAATCGCACAACCAAACACCCAAATCAACTCACGAGGCTTGCGGTAAGAACCGTAAATCAAACCCCGAAACATGTGCAAATACACAACTACAAAGAACATGGATGCGCCCGTGGAGTGCATGTAGCGGATCAACCAACCCCAAGGCACTTCGCGCATGATGTATTCCACTGAATCAAAAGCCTTTGCAGCATCCGGCTTGTAATTCATGGTTAGGAAAATGCCTGTAAAAATCTGCAATGCCAAGACGACAATGGATAAGACTC
The DNA here is from genome assembly GCA_903826775.1 of uncultured beta proteobacterium. Taxonomy (GTDB): domain Bacteria; phylum Pseudomonadota; class Gammaproteobacteria; order Burkholderiales; family Burkholderiaceae; genus Polynucleobacter. Next base: position 56,543 of record CAIKFU010000104.1, read on the forward strand.
CAAAGACGTACCAAATATTGAGATTTTTTGGGGCGTAATACTCGCTCATATGGGTTTTAAACATCGCCGTGAGCGGAAAACGGGAATCAACCCAAGCCAACAGTTTTTGGCTTAATGGGGCATTTTCTGGAACTTTTATTTCGTGGAACGCCATTTATTTCTCCTTAGGCTTTCTTATCATCGCCAATCAGAATCTTGGTGTCGCTTAGATACATATGCGGCGGCACTTCAAGGTTATCTGGGGCTGGTTTGTTCTTATAAACACGTCCTGCCATGTCAAAAGTCGATCCATGACATGGGCACAAGAAACCGCCTGGCCAAGTATTGGGCAAAGAAGGTTGTGGTCCAGCTTCAAATTTCGCCGTTGGAGAGCAGCCCAAATGGGTACAAATCCCCACCACAACGAGATACTCCGGCTTTATAGAGCGATTTTCATTTCGTGCATAAGGGGGGGTCAATGAATCTTGATTTCTTAATGATTCGGGATCTGCCAATTCACTATCGTTTTTAGGCAATTCTGCAACCTGTTCGGGAGTTCTGCGAACCACCCAAACCGGTTTACCACGCCATTCGACGGTTCTCATTTCATCCGGCTGCATACCGGAGATATCAATCTCAACGGCCGCTCCAGCCGCCTTGGCGCGCTCAGAGGGTTCTAAACTATCCACAAAAGGATAAAGGGCTGCGGCACCGCCAACACCCCCAACCACCGAAGTGGCGATCAGCCAATTGCGGCGATCCTTGTCCATGCTGGGCTTGTCACTCATTTACAAAATTCCTCAAAAGAAGCATTTATAGGTGGAAATTGCTTAAAGCGTCGATTTTAAAGTAAAAAGTAGTCTACGCGACAAAGAACTGGGGTTAATCTATATTGTTTACAGAAAGAGAGGTTTTTATGACCGTTTTAAAAGAATTTCGTGACTTTGCCGTAAAGGGCAATGTAATTGATTTGGCAGTCGGTGTAATCATCGGCGGAGCCTTTGGAAAAATCGTCGACTCCCTTGTCAATGACATCGTAATGCCCCTAATTTCAGCCCTTTTAGGGGGAAAAATTGATTTTACAAACTTATTTATTGTTCTTGGTAACCCACCAGACAATATCCCCCGCACCTTTGATGCGATGAAAAAGGCCGGGGTTCCCGTTTTTGCGTACGGCAACTTTATTACTATTTCAATCAACTTTCTACTGCTGGCATTTGTCATCTTTCAAATGGTTAAATTGGTAAATAAGGTACGCATCATGGACGATGTACCGGCAACACCACCGGTAGCCCCCACTCCGGAAGACGTCATCCTCCTGCGAGAAATTCGCGATAGCCTGAAGAAGTAATTTAACGAAGATCCCCTCGAAAATATGCTTAAGCGCCTTTGGTTTTTATTTGCCCAATGTATTACGATTTTATTGGCCGTCTGGTTTATTGTTACAACCCTCAAACCAGGTTGGTTAAACGGGGTACAGATTCACTCTTTGGTGGACAAGGTCACACTCAAGGAAAGTGATGTCGATAGTCAATCCATAAACCCCGGCTCTTATCACGAGGCGGTGAAGCGTTCAATGCCAGCTGTTGTTAATATTTTTAGCAGTAAGGCACAAGCAAAAATCAAACCCCACAAAGGAAATGGCGCTGACGGCGCTAACCCAAATGATTTGTTTTATAAATTCTTTTTTGGTGATCAACCGCCGGAAGAAGAGCCTATTTCAAGTCTAGGCTCGGGAGTCATTGTTAGCCCTGAAGGAATCATCTTAACTAATCATCACGTTATCGATGGAGCCGATGACATTGATATTGCTTTAGCAGACGGTAGAAAATTTAAGGCAAAAATTATCGGCAGCGATCCCGATACCGATGTTGCTGTTCTGAAGATTGAAGCAAAACAACTTCCCACCCCCATTACCCTTGGACAGATCGAATCCGTAAGGGTTGGGGATGTCGTGCTTGCCATTGGCAATCCATTTGGAGTAGGGCAAACCGTAACGTCCGGAATTGTTTCTGCATTGGGTCGTGACCACTTAGGGATCAACACCTTCGAAAATTTTATTCAAACCGATGCAGCAATTAATCCCGGCAACTCTGGAGGAGCCCTAGTCGATACAAGAGGCAATCTCATTGGAATCAATACTGCGATTTTTTCCAACAGCGGAGGCTCAATGGGAATTGGCTTTGCTATCCCGATTAATCTGGCAAAGCAAGTAATGGAATCCATCCTGACAAACGGTAGCGTAACCCGCGGCTGGATCGGTGTTGAGCCTCAGAACCTATCCAAGGAATTATCCGAATCATTAGGATTGCCTGCGACAACCGAAGGAGTCTTATTATCGGGCGTTCTCGAAGGAGGCCCTGCAGATCGAGGCGGCGCAAAACCTGGTGATGTCTTAACCTATGTAAACGATCAAGGTGTAAAAGACGTCACGGGATTATTGAATCGAATCGCCCAATTTGGGCCGGGCGATGCAGTAATCTTAAAAGTATTACGCAAGGGAAAGGAAGTAACCCTAACGGTTCAAATCGGGAAACGGCCTAAAGCAGTCAAACGCGGTTAAATCGGCAGCATTAAAACGGGGTTACCCAGGCAAGATTTTTGATAGAAAATCCTTTGCTCGCGGAGAGCGCGCTTCTGGATTCCCAAAAAATTCATCCTTTGAGCAATCCTCGATGATGTGGCCGTGATCCATAAAAATCACGCGATTGCTCACCTTGCGTGCAAAACCCATTTCATGAGTTACACAACACATGGTCATCCCAATATCCGCCAACTTCACCATAACATCCAATACCTCGCCAACCATTTCGGGATCCAACGCAGAAGTGGGCTCATCAAAAAGCATCACAATGGGATCCATGCTGAGAGCGCGTGCTATGGCAACCCTTTGCTGCTGGCCACCAGAAAGCTGTCCTGGAAATTTATCCTTTTGCGCACTTAATCCAACGCGTTCCAAATACATCAAGCCATGAGACTTTGCTTCATCAGTTGAACGTCCCAGCACTTTTATCTGCGCAAGAGTGAGGTTTTCTGTAATGCTCAGATGCGGGAAAAGTTCAAAATGCTGAAACACCATTCCGACTCGCGCCCTCAGCTTTGGCAAATCCGTTGTTGGGGCATGCAATGCAACGCCATCCACGTAAATCTCTCCAGATTGAAAAGGCTCTAGAGCATTAATCGTTTTGATTAACGTGGATTTTCCTGAGCCGGATGGTCCACAAATCACGACTACTTCACCTTTCTTGATGGATGTACTGCAATCCGTCAGAACCTGAAATGACCCATACCACTTAGAAACACTTTTTAGCTCAATCATGATGATCTACTTTATTTTCATCCCTAGAAGGTTCTGCAAACCCATTAACGAATAATCGCAACTTTTGCCTGAATTATGCGAACGACTTTTGACAAAGAAAAACAAATTATGAAATAAGTGGCTGCGGCCAATATGTACGTCTCTATCGGTCGACCATAATTTTTTCCAGCAATTTCAAATCCCTTTAAGAGATCATAAGCACCGATGGCATAGACCAAAGACGTATCCTGAAAAAGTACGATCGTTTGCGTCATAAACACCGGGATCATATTTCTAAAGGCCTGCGGTAAAACCACCAAACGCATGTTTTGACCATAGCTCATTCCCAAGGCTTGTGCAGCAAAGCTTTGGCCTTTCGGTACCGACTGAATACCTGCCCGAACAATCTCCGAGAAAAATGCCGCCTCAAATGCAATAAAGGTTATGGTTGCCGATAAATCCGCGCCTATTGGCCTACCGATGAGTATTGGAATCAATAAGAAAAACCACAAAATCACCATAACCAATGGAATGGACCTCATTACATTGACGTAAATCGTGGCTATATATACCAGCGCAGACTTTCCCGATAAGCGCATTAACGCCAAAAAAGTCCCGAAAATAATTCCACCAACTGTTGCGAAAATCGTTAATTGCAGGCTAAACAGCAACCCCTTGAGAATGTAATTGGTGAATAATTCCCAGTTATAAAAACTTAGATCTAGGCTCATCATGTGCGCACCATTTAATGAGCCAAACCTGCATCATTCGATGCGGCAATAAACCCGGGTATTCGCGTACTTTTTTCAATGCGAGCCATCACGCGATTGACCGCAAATGCCGACAATGCATATAGGGCTGTTACGGCTAAGTAAATTTCAACTCCATGCGATGTTTCTTCTTGGGCCTGCATCGCAAATAGAGTCAATTCAGGAACAGAAACCGCAAAAGCCACCGACGAATTCTTAATCAGGTTCATGCTCTCAGATGTGAGTGGTGGCAAAACTATCCGCAGAGCCATGGGAAGAATGACATAACGATAACTTTGTATCGTCGTAAGCCCCAATGCCGTGGCAGCCATTCTTTGTCCTGATGGCAGGGACTGAATACCCGCCCTAACCTGCTCTGCAATCCGAGCGGAGGTAAAAAACCCCAAAGCAATACTCACCAGCAAATAGGATGGAAATGCCTTAAGCGACGGAATGAATGCGGGGATTACGTGATACCAAAGGAACACCTGGACTAAAATTGGAATATTGCGAAATAATTCAACCCAAGCCGTAGATAAAGCAATGAGAAATGAGGTACCCCTCCCCGACTTGGGTAAGGTCCTCAAGGTACCCATTACCGCCCCTAGAATTAGGGCAATCGCCAAACCCAACCCAGCTACTGCAAGCGTCCAACCCCATGCCTTTAGCAACCAGTCTAGATAACTAGGGTCGGCATTTTTTCCAAGGCCAAATAGCGCAGAAAAGCAGTGGTCTACGACTTCACCATCTAAGGTGTTCTTGCAAAAAACACCCATATCTAAAGACATAGATTTATTTCTTTATGTAGTCTTCTGCTGGTTTGTCATTCAAGTTCGTCCAGGCATTTTTAGTGTTTGCGGATAACTCAAGACCAACAACAATATTTTTTGGGGGAATGGGCTTTAGGAACCACTTGTCCCAAAGTTTGGGCATATTGCCATTCTTAACAATTTTTGCAATTGCATCATTGACTGCGGCCTTAAATTCAGGATCGTCCTTGCGAACCATAATGGCTATGGGTTCAGTGCTTAGTACCTCGCCGACTATTTTATAGTCTTTGGGGTTTTTAGCATTGGCGATATTGCCCGCTAGTATTGAGCCGTCCATCACAAAAGCATCTGCACGTCCGGACTCTAAGAGCAGAAAGCTATCCGCATGATCCTTGCCAAACACCTCATCAAAATTCACGCCCGTAGCCTTTTCATGCTTGCGCAACAACTGCACAGAAGTGGTTCCAGTTGTTGTAGCGACTTTCTTACCATTCAGTTGGGCAATTGAGGTAATTCCAGAATTGGCTTTTACGGCTATCCTGACCTCCTCCACGTAAAGAGTGTTGGCAAAACCGACATCCTTTGCACGCGCTACATTATTTGTTGTAGTGCCGCACTCAATATCCACTGTCCCGTTTTGCACCAAAGGTACTCGATTTTGGGATGTTACTGGCTGGTAATTGATCCGTAAAGTACTTAAATTCAACTTGTCTTTAATGTCTGCAAGAATCATTCGGCAAACCTCTACGTGGTAGCCGTCGAACCGACTATCCCCTGTTGTGTAGGACATCGGTATCGAGGATTCGCGAACCCCCATCGTTATAGCGCCTGACGATTTGATCTTATCCAAGGTAGGACTTGCAGCGACTGCCCCTTGGGCTGAAAATCCAAAAATCGAAGCCACCAAGAGGGGTGCGACGATTGACGCTAAAGGCAATGGAATGATTCTTAAATTTTTCATAGTCTTCTATTTAGCTAACATTTGAATGGAGTAGGTGCCGTTCGTCAGGCTTCAGCAACTTCAGAACGACACCCATTTTTATCAGATATTTCAATATAAATCTATAGGTTGCCTACAAAATTAAACATATTAGAATGATCGCATGAAAAAAGAAGAGGCTAATCAGTTATTTATCCAAGCCCACCATGCGCAACAAAATGGGGATCTGATTTCCGCAGAAAAGCTCTTTCAAGCAGGATTGAAACTGGATCCTGAAAACTTTAATGCCCTTAATTTACTGGGCATTGTAGCCATTCAAATACATGATTTTCCTCTAGCGATTCGATCAATCGAAGCAGCAATTTTGCTTAACCGGAGCAATGCCTTATCTTTCGCCAATCTCGGATTTGCGCAGCATGCCATAAAAATGCATGAGCAGGCTGAAATGAGCTACCAAAATGCGCTCAACATTAACCCTCAATTAACCGACGTGCTTTTTAATCAGGGCAATCTTTATTGTGATACCGGCGAATTCAACAAAGCCATTCTCAGCTATCAAAAGGCCATTGCAATTCAACCGAACCACTTACTATTGAATAACCTTGGCACTGCCTTCAAGGAACTCAAGGAATGGGATAAGGCGCTAGCTAGCTACCAACAATCCATTTCCCTTAACCCCAATTTTGCCATTGCCTACAATAATATCGGCTCGATTTTATTGGAATTGCGTGATTACAACCGTGCAGAGACGTATTTTTCCAAGGCCTTAGCACTCAATCCGAACTATGTGGAAGCTCACGTAGGACGCGGGAATGCATTTTTTAATCGCAAACAGTATCAAGATGCTATTAGCGACTATGGCAAAGCAATCGACATCAATCCCAACTTTCCGTTTATTCGCGGAAGTCTTTTCCACGCGAAAAGCCTATGTTGCGATTGGGGTCAATTTGATACGACTTTCAAACTCATTGTAGATAAAGTTCAAAACGGCGAACAAGTCATTGAACCCTTTGCATTTATTGGAGCATCCCAATCTGAATCCGACTCACTCTTATGCTCAACGACATTCATAGAGAATCAAATCAAGACGAATCAACGTCCATTTGCATATCCCCCACCATCAACAAAAAAAATTAAAGTCGGCTACCTATGCGGTGAATTCAGGCATCAAGCAACATCAATTCTGATGGCAGAGCTATATGAATTGCACGATAAAACTTCCTTTGAAATCTATGCATTCGATAATGGCTGGGATGATGCAAGCAATATTCGACAGCGTCTCAATGTTGCATTCCATGAAATATTGGATATCTCCCTTTTAAATGATTTCCAAGCGGCTAAACTCATCAACGATTTGGGAATAGACATATTGGTTAACCTAAATGGATTTTTTGGTAGGCCTAGAAATGGAATTTTTGCACTTAAGCCATGCCCGATTCAGGTTTCCTATCTTGGCTGGCCAGGCACTATGGGCACCAAGTTCATGGATTACTTAATTGCTGATGAGATTACGATTCCGCTTTCCAGTCGCCGTTATTATTCTGAAGAAATTCTTTACCTGCCAAACTCCTACCAAGTAAACGATCGACAGCGGAAGGCATCAAACAAGCGGTTTATTCGTTCGGAATTCGGCTTGCCTGAACAAGGGTTTGTCTTTTGCTGCTTCAACAATAGCTATAAGCTAAATCCAATGATTTTTGATTCTTGGATGAAAATCCTGTCAAAAGTAGATGGCAGCGTACTTTGGTTACTGGAAGAAGATGGTCAAATGGGTTCTAACCTCCACCGAGAAGCAGAGGCAAGAGGCGTTAACGGATCACGCTTGGTCTTCGCAAAACGTCTAGATTTTCCAGAGCATCTAGCAAGGCACTCTCTGGCAGATTTATTTCTGGACACGCTTCCTTATAACGCCCATACAACTGCAAGCGATGCCCTATGGGTTGGCCTTCCAGTTTTAACCTGCCTTGGAAATACATTTCCAGGTAGGGTGGCGGCTAGCCTGTTAAACGCGTTAGATGTACCCGAATTGATTACCCAAACCCTGACTGAATATGAATTATTGGCAATTGAACTGGCCTGCAATCCCAACAAACTGGCTTCAATAAAAACAAAGTTGCTTCACAACAGATCTATTGCACCTTTATTTGATACCCCACTATTTACAAATGCAATTGAAAAAGCCTATTGCAAAATTTTCCAACAGTTTCACTTCCCCAAGCAATGATTTCACCAAGTAGCTTCCTGCATCACGCGTTCCAGAAATGACTTGCCATAAAATATACGATCTAACTGAAAAAGGAATTGAATCGGGAAGGGCGATAAAGTCAACAATTTTGGTATTAATACTCACCTTTTCCGCAGTTAAAAAATGAATAGCCCCCTCGAATTAATGTTGCAACAGGCCGTACAAGCGTTTCAAAGCGGAAACTTCAATACTGCCGAAGTAACCCTTAGCAGGATTTTGCTAGCCCATTCCAAAAATTTACCAGCCCTCCATATCCTTGGATTAATTAAGGCTTCCCAATCAAAACACAAGGAAGCGGCTGAATTGCTAAAGAGGGCGGTTCGCCTTAGTCCAAATGACCCTTCGCTGCAATACAACCTAGCGAAGGCTCTCCAAGATGCAGGCGCTGATAAGGACTCCTTGCCGCATCACAAAAAAGCAATTGGGCTATCCCCGAATAATCATGAAGCTTGGCTCAATTACGGAAAAAGTTTAGCTCGCCTGAAGTTCGATGACGAGGCTTTGGCTGCGTTTACAAAAGCTTTACGCCTAAGGCCTGACTATGCTGAGGCATTGTTAAATATTGGCGCTACCTTAAAGGAACTTAAGCGCTACGATGAGGCGCTAAGCTATGCCGATCAAGCCTTAGGATTTAACCCCAACTTAACTGAGGCTTTGTCAAACAAAGGCGTTGCTTATAAAGCACTCAAACGCTATGACGAAGCGCTGGCGTCCTATGAAAAAGCGATTAGCCTAAACCCGGATAGCCCCGATGCGTGGACCAACAGGGGCATCCTTTTTAATGAACTCAAACGCTATGACGAAGCGCTGGCGTCCTATGAAAAAGCGATTAGCCTAAACCCGGATAGCCCCGATGCGTGGACCAACAGGGGGGTGTCTTATCAAGAACTCAAACGCTATGACGAAGCGCTGGCGTCCTATGAAAAAGCGATTAGCCTAAACCCGAATTTTGATTATCTTTTGGGTAATTATGTTCACATAAAATTACTGGTTGGTAAATGGAATCGGCTTGATACTGAAACCAGGCTTTTAGCAGAAAAGGTTCACTCCAATAAAAAGATTACTAGCCCTTTTGCACTCCTATCCATCATTGATTCACCGGCATTGCATTTTGAAGCTTCAAAAATTTGGGCAAACGATAAAGCTCCCCCCAATTTTTCTTTGCCCCCCATACCAAAAACTGTAGGCCATAAAATTCGCATTGGCTATTTCTCAGCAGACTTCGGAAATCACCCCGTTTCTTTTTTAACCGCTGAACTCTTTGAGCTGCATGACACAAGCCAATTTGAGCTCTATGCATTCTCTCTTAGAAAGAATGAAGAAGTCGATATTCAACTGAGAATCAAAAAATCGTTTAGCCAATTTTTTGATGTACACAACAAAAGCGATAAAGAGGTTGCGCAAATTGCCAGAGATGTGGGGATTGATATAGCCATCGATTTAGGGGGGTTTACTTCTCACAATCGCCCAGGCATATTTTCTTTCCGTGCAGCCCCTATTCAAATGAGCTATATCGGGTACCTAGGAACCATGGGCGCCAAATATTTTGATTATCTAATAGCCGATCCAACCCTGATTCCGCCTAATGCACAACAGTATTATTCGGAAAAAATCATCTACCTTCCCAGTTACCAAGTAAACGATAGCAAAAGAAAAATCTCCGATAAGGTCTTTACACGAGAAGAGCTTGGATTGCCTAAAGAAGGCTTTGTGTTCTGCTGTTTTAATAATAACTATAAAATTTTACCGACAACTTTTGATTCATGGATGCGCATACTAAAGGCTGTAGATGCCAGCACTCTTTTTTTATACGCTGATAATGAATGGTCTGAAGCAAATTTAAAAAAAGAAGCGGAGAAAAGGGGCATTAACAGCCAAAGGCTGGTTTTTGGCAAGCGCGTATCACTCGATGACTATTTAGCCCGCTATCGAGTCTGCGATTTGTTTTTAGATACCTCGCCCTATAACGCTGGCACAACTGCTAGCGATGCGCTTTGGACCGGGATACCCGTTATCACCTTGTCGGGGCAGGCATTTCCTGCAAGGGTTGCAAGCAGCCTGCTCAATGCAATTGCATTGCCAGAGCTCATTACTCAGACACCAGCAGAGTATGAATCGCTAGCAATTCGGTTGGCAACAAATCCAAATGAACTCAATCAACTTAAAAAGAAGTTAGCAGACCATCGCCTTACCACTTTACTATTCAACACACCGCTCTTCACAAAACACCTTGAAATGGCTTATACCAAGGCATATGAATGCTACCAAGCAGGCATAGAACCAGATCACCTGTACATTGAAAATAGTAATTGAGGCAGTCGTTGGTCCATTAACGCCAATACAGACTTTTCTGATTTCCCATCCAAGACCATTGGGTCCAAAACCCAATATTTGTCTGGTGCGTGATTCTGCTAGATGAATCAATCATAGCTATAGCAGTAAAACAGCTGCATTAAATCAACGATGCGTCAGTTCGCCTAAGAATGAATGCATTTCGCCAAGAAAAAAACCCACTGTGTTTCCACAGTGGGTTCAATTTACTTCTATTTTCTAAATTCAATACTAGCTTACGCTAGCGTTAAATTAGAAAGTGTGACGTACGCCAACTGCGTATTGGTTAGCGCTAGAACCAGCACCAACTGCTCCAGATGTCGAAGCACTAGTTTGTGTCTGACCATAGATTGCATACAAATTGGTACGCTTGCTCAGGAGGTAGTTTGCACCCAACTGGAAGCCAATAAAGTTAACAGAACCAGGTTGTGTGTTAGCTACAACGATTGGGCCTGTGTACTTACCGTTACCAATACTTCCCCATGCTTCAATAGTTGGCGTAATAAAGCTACGAACACCGATCTGTTGAGCGTTACGGTTAACTTGCGCACCTGCAAAACCAGCGGCAGCTGTATCTTGCTGTACTTTACGACCGATCCACTGGAGGTATGCCTTCAAGATACCGAAGTCATAAGTACCGGCAACGTAAGTTTGCTTGTCGGAAAGGTTGGTTGCTTGGAAAAGCGTTGTAGATGGAATGAGTTGACCACTAACTGCGCCAGCACCAGCAAGGTTTACAACCAAGTTGGTTGAATATTGTGCTGCTGTGTATTGAGTCTTGAAGGACTGATAAGCAGCACCAATATACAGTTTTTGCCATGTGAAGTCAGCATTTAAGCCCCAACCACTCCAGTTAGCCACGCCACCAGCGGATGGAGCGGATGTGCCGTTGTTGATGAGGGTTGTATTGCCGTTAGCCATTGCGTACATACCACCAGCTTTGAAACCACCAAAACTGTCTGTATTAACCATCAACGCATTATCAGCACGGGTTGTATAAGCTGTGTTACCGCCCATACCTGTATTGTTGTTACCAGCATTGGATGATGGTGTGTAGATTACGTCACCATTCACGTTGTTTTGTTGGTTAGGGCTGGTTGCAGAAGCTTCTTGGAACACAGTGGTGTACTGACGTCCAATAGAAAACTGACCAATTCCATTTTTATGCAAACCAACAAATGACTGGCGATTATCAATAGCTGAACCGGTCGTGTTTGTTGTTTGAACAAGTCCACCAGCCTCTTTAGCCATTGCTGAGCTACCTGACAGTTGAGCTGTTGCTGGGTTTAAGCCCATTTCAACTGTGAACAAAGCTTGCATACCGCCGCCCAAATCTTCAGTGCCCTTGAAACCCAAACGGCTTGAAGACTCAGCACTTGCGCCAAACTGGCTAGTTGTAGCTTTAGTAACGCCCTTTGATGAAGATGCGCCATAAGCTGCGCCATCATTTGCGTTATACGTTGTGTTAGATCCGATGTAACCTACGTCCAAAATACCGTATACGGTTACGCTTGATTGAGCTTGAGCTGCACCAGCAAATGCTGTTACCGCTGCAACTGCGAATAGCGATTTTTTCATTCTTTAAATCTCCATAAATTGAAAGTAATGCCCAAATGCAACTGGGACCTGTGAATTTTCCGTCTTTTGGCTTACTAGACTAGGGGTGGGGGCACTTAAACACTCTTTTTGCTTGTCAAAAGGTAGTTTTTTGGTTTTCTTTGTTGTATCTCGACAACAAGGCCACACTTTTTGGCTTCTCGCGGCACTTAGATGCCAAAATTGTCACATGGCAAGTCGTGATTTCTTAAAAATCCTCCGTTTAGCCCGATCGGGTGATGTTTCTGCACAACAGGAGCTGGCCTCAGTCTACCTTAATGGTTTATTCAACACCCCCATTCAGCCATCTAACGCATTGATTTGGCTGGAAAAAGCACACTTTTCCCTCTTGGGCCAATTCAATCAAGAGCCTGACACCCTTGACTCATTAATCACGCAATTATTTGCCAAGGTAGCCCAAATACCCATTGCGGAAACATTGGGCTCTCCAGCTTTTAATTTTGCTTGGGATACTTTTTGGAAACTTACGGAATCGACGGATCCCGCCATTCGTCGTCAATCGCAATGGAGGCTTGCTGAACTGCTACTGGATCCCTCTAAAAAGGAATTGCAGTCCCAGCTGGAGTTGTTTAGCCTACAAAAAAAACGTTCTGCACCCGACGAGGGTTTGAAAAAAAACGATTTACGGTCATTAATGGATCTTGCAAAAAAATATCTTGTAGACCTTGCTGAAAACGACACCCCTTTTTCCATTCAGGCAAAAGAACTTTTAATCAAACTGCAACCTAAAAATGAAGCACTCTCTTCATTGTGGGCGTCTTGGCTTGAAGACAGAAATACAGCAGCACTCTTACAAGCAGCAGAGCTTGGCCTGACGGCTGCGAAATTAACGCTTGGCCTTCAACTGGCGCAACTCGACAGCTCTTTTTCCAACGGAACAGATAAAGAGATCCCCGGTTCGAACCCCAAAATTTCGCCCAAATCCAATGCATCGCTTAAAAAGGCAGCCCACTGGTTAGAGCTTGCCGCTAAAGATGGTGATCGGGATGCATGGTATGCCTTGGGTGAAATTTACCGACGTCCTCAATTTTCCGGTTATAGCGCTACGGAAAGCGACCGTTGTTTTAATCGTGCTGCGGATTTAGGCCATGCCCAAGCACAATTTCGCAAAGGCGCCAATCTGTGGCGCAAGCGTGAAAAGATAAGTGAAGCCGTGAAAGGTTTGCAAGCCTCATACTGGGTATGGCAAGCCCAACAGCAAGGGGTAAGCGAAGCCAAGGAATTATTGGCGAAAATATTAGAAAGCCACCCGGACCCTAAGAAAAACAGTTGGCATGAATTGGCGGTCTTGGCAGATGACGCCTTAAAGCATCTTGCCGAATATAAGCTTGACGATGAATCGCAATTGATGTGCCATCGCATCATCATTGCGAATCAGTTTAATTTTAGCAAGGCAGAGTTGTTACTCTGCGAGGTGGGTCAACTGCAACACGAACACTGCATCGTGATCGACATTCGCTGGGAGTTGCCAAAAATTCTTCCGCGCTTAGTGCAAATTGAAACCATTCAGCAACGGCGCATCCTGCTAGCTGCCGGAAAAGCCTTTGCCAGTGGCGAACCCGATCTTGAGGGCAATTTACGTCAGCGCCGCTATCGCTTTGACCGAGTCGGAGCTTGGCTAGAGAAAAACTTTATAAAGGTTTAAGTTGCTGTGGAATTTGCATCGGGAGTATCAGAATCGTTGCTTGGCTTAGGGACATAAAACCGGGCAGTCAACAATCCAAACTCGTACAAAATCGTCATGGGTAAGGCAAGTAACAATTGGGACAAGACATCCGGGGGAGTAACGACTGCCGAGATGACAAATGCCCCCACAATCACATAAGGGCGGATTTCCTTTAATTTGGCTAAAGGGACAATCCCCATACGCACCAAAACCACGACCACCACCGGAACTTCAAACGTAATGCCAAAAGCCAAAAATGTGGTCATGGCAAAACTCAAGTAATTATCAATATCCGTCGACATTTCCGCCCCAAGAGGAGCGTTATAACTTGCCATGAATTTAAAGACCGTCGGAAAAACCAGAAAGTAGGCAAAAGACATACCAACAATAAACAGGCTGTAGCTACTCACCACCAAAGGCAAAACCAATCGGCGTTCATGCAAATAAAGGCCAGGCGCAATAAAAGCCCATATCTGGTACATCACAACCGGCAACGCGATGACAAACGCAACCAGCATGGTGACTTTCATCGGCACAAAAAAAGAACCCGTCACATCCGTGACGATCATTTTTCCGCCGGCCGGTAAGGCGCTAAGCAAAGGCTGAGCAAACAAATGAAAAATGTCTGGCGCCCAATACACCAAACTGACAAATACAACAATGATTGCCAATGCAGCTTTAACAACTCGATCGCGCAACTCGAATAAATGGGATAGAAAGGATTCCTGCAATCCATCACTCACACCAGCCTCTGCATTTGCGTCCGAATTGATTTTGTTAACTTCTTCTGTTGAATTATTTTGCGTCATCAGTATTGCAATATGTTTGCCATCGGAATTACTTACCTGCAGCAGAGTGGTGGAATCGCTTCATGCGCGCTGCACCAGATTGAACACGCGTACGAATACCAGCGGTACGCTTAAACCAAATGGGTCGGACGGCGCGGCGCACACCCCAGCTTTTTCGCCCTTGACGAAGGCTTTTTCGGTAAACCTCGGCCACATCCAGAGGAGGCTTAGTGAAGCTGTTCTCAAAGACATCCGCCTGATCGCTTAAATTTACGCTAGCCTCTTGGACTGTCGATTGAATCGTATTTTCGACATCCTTCATTGCGGCAACACTATCCTCCCGCAATTTTTTAAACTCTTCTAGATCGATCTGCCGATTCACCTCGGATCGCACTTCAGCCATGTAGCGTTGAGCGCGCCCAAGCAAATTTCCCGCCAGGCGTGCGACCCTAGGCAAACGCTCCGGCCCTACAACCACTAAAGCAACAACCGCAATCAATGCGAGCTTCGAAACTCCCAAATCAATCATTTCATCGCAATCAAGGGTTGGTTATTAATACGAATGGCTATTTATTCAGATCTTTAGCCTGAACATCGACGGTCTTTTCGGCACCAGAAGCCGACTGAGAAGGAATTTGGTCTGTCTTTGGTTCTTCGGCAGATTTCATGCCATCTTTAAACCCTTTGACCGCGCCACCTAGATCTTGCCCAATATTGCGCAATTTCTTTGTGCCGAATACCAGCATGACGATCACCAAAACAATCAACCAATGCCAAATACTGAATGAACCCATCTAAGCTCTCCTAGGATTATTTTTTCCAGGGGCGCGATCCGCCCATCACATGCATATGCAAGTGATAAACCTCCTGCCCACCATCCGCACCATTATTCACCATGACCCTAAAGCCGCCATCTTTTCCAAGTCGGCAACCCTGTTCATTGGCTAGACGCGGCGCCAATTCCATCATTCTACCTAGCAATGGGATATCCGTGGCATCAGCAGACTCCAGCATGGGAATGTGTTTTTTTGGAATTAAGAGGAAATGTACCGGGGCAGCCGGATGAATATCCTTAAAAGCATATATTTCATCGTCTTCATAGACTTTTTCTGATGGAATTTTTCCTGCAGCAATTTTGCAAAACAAGCAATTTGGGTCTTCAATCATGATTTTCCTTGCCCCGTTCTGGCCGACTTCTCGGCAATCCCCGATATGCCTTCCCTGCGCGCCAATTCCGCCAGCACGTCCTCAGGGCGTAGGCCGAATTGGGATAATGCCACCAAGCAATGAAACCAAAGATCAGCCATCTCACCAACCAGAAGGGATTTCTGTACATCGGCCAAATTGGCATGGCGCACTTCTTTTGCTGCCATTACCGTTTCAGTCGCTTCCTCGCCAATTTTCTTCAAAATGGCATCGTCGCCCTTTGAAAACAAAGTAGCCACATAAGATGCCTTAATATCGGCTTGTCCGGAAGCTATAGTCTGCTTACGCTGATCTATCGTATCAGCCAAGCGGGCCAAAACTGCATCTGCAGCCAAGGGTACTTTGGAAGAATCATTCATATTGAATATTATGTCGCGTTTAGTAGAGAAAGGCCGCATTCACTGCACTAAGCCCTTTTTGTTCTAAGCTGCTCCGAGGGACTCATCAATCCAAGTGCGGTTTTCTGAATCCCATTTCTGAAAAAAACAACTATGCTCGCCAGTATGACAGGCAATGCCGTCTTTTTGATCGACCACAAGCAGGATCGTGTCCCCATCACAATCGAGCCGTATTTCCCGAACTGTTTGTGTATGGCCAGACTCCTCCCCCTTATGCCAAAGTTTTTGACGAGACCGGGTCCAATATACCGCTTCACCAAGCCTTAAGGTTTCCAACAGTGCATCCCGATTCATCCAGGCCATCATCAAAATGTCTTTGCTTCCATGCTCTTGCGCAATGACCGGCACTAATCCTTGCTCATTCCACGCAATCGCATCTAGCCATGGTCCGGGTTTCAGAGAATCAATTGGGATATATGTACTCATAATATGAACTTTACAACTAAAGTGCTTCTGGGATAAATGGCCAATGATTGGCAATCTTAAAGGCGCACCGGAATTCCCTGGCTCGCCATATATTCCTTCGCTTGGCGAACAGTAAAATCTCCATAGTGAAAAATACTGGCAGCCAACACAGCATCTGCACGACCCTTCACGATGCCATCAACCAAATGCTGCAATTTTCCAACCCCGCCAGATGCAATCACCGGAATACCAACGGCTTTACTGACAGCGGCAGTCAACTCCAAATCAAATCCATCTTGGGTGCCATCCCGATTCATACTGGTAAGGAGAATTTCACCGGCACCACGTTCAGCCACTTCCGTTGCCCAAGCGATCACATCAATGCCCGTTGCGGTTCTACCGCCATGTGTAAAAACCTCCCATTTACCTTGGGATACCTGCTTAGCATCGATAGCCACCACAATGCATTGAGACCCATAGTAGGCAGATGCATCCGAAACCAAATCCGGATTGGCCACCGCGGATGAATTCATGCCCACCTTATCGGCACCTGCGTTAAGTAAGCGTCGGACATCGGCAACGACTCGAACGCCGCCGCCAACCGTTAAGGGGATAAATACTTGCGCCGCTACTGCTTCAATGATGGGTAATAGCAAATCTCGCCCATCCGAGGTAGCGGTAATATCTAAAAAAGTCAGTTCGTCTGCGCCCTGCGCATCATAGCGACGCGCGATTTCAACAGGATCTCCCGCATCCCGAAGTCCCACGAAATTGACGCCTTTAACGACGCGACCAGCGGTTACGTCAAGACAAGGAATGATCCGTTTAGAAAGCACGCTGTGGATTTAAAAGTTCAAGATGCCAAATCAGCGCACTACACCAACTTCTTGGCAAATTTAGCCGTGAGTTCGTCTGCGTATTTTTGCGCTTGCGTCAAATCCAAATCGCCGGAATAGATGGATCGGCCGGCTATAACCCCCATAATTCCTTCGTCTTCAACCTCGCACAAAGCCTGAATATCCTGATTGCTTGAAAGGCCTCCACTAGCGATGATTGGAATGCGCACGGCCTGAGCAAGTTTTACCGTTGCCTCCAAATTGACGCCCTGTAACATACCGTCACGACCAATATCGGTATAAATAATCGCCTCTACACCGTAATCCTCAAATTTTTTCCCCAAATCAATCACCTCGTGGCCGGTTAACTTGCTCCAACCATCGGTTGCAACCTTTCCATCCCGAGCATCTAAGCCCACCATAATGTGCCCCGGGAAAGCCGTACAGGCATCTTGTAAAAAACCCGGGCTCTTGACCGCGGCAGTGCCAATAATGACAGTGCTTAAGCCGTCATCCAAGAGCCGCTCAATCGTTTCCAAATCCCGAATACCGCCACCCAATTGCACTGGTATCTCGGAGCCAACGGCTTTTAAGATGGCCTTAATAGCAGATTCGTTTTTTGGTTTTCCAGCAAAAGCACCGTTCAGATCCACCAAATGCAGGCGACGCGCGCCCTTAGTGATCCAGTGCTTAGCCATGGCTCCGGGATCTTCTGAAAAAACCGTAGCCCTGTCCATATCGCCTTGCTCTAGGCGTACACAGTGTCCATCTTTAATGTCAATTGCAGGAATCAGCAGCATGTTAAAAAATATTAAGGTTGCCAGGAAACAAAATTTTGATACAGCTTCAATCCGTATTCTGCACTCTTTTCCGGATGAAACTGTGTTGCGAAAATATTATCGCGTGCCACCGCTGAAGTAAACCAGGATCCGTACTGGGTTGACCCAACAGTATCTTCAGATTGTCGCGGCACTGCGTAAAAACTGTGCACGAAGTAAAAGCTTGTCAAATCGGGAATGCCATTCCATATCGGGTGCGCGCCATCCTGTCGCACCTGATTCCAGCCCATGTGAGGAACTTTGTAGTCCGAGCCATCAGGTTGTTTTTGTCCGGCAAGTTCAAAACGACACACATCTCCAGGAATCAACCCCAAACAAGCGGTCCAAACACACTCTTTGGTAACCGATCCTGCCGGCGCTTTAGTGGGTGGCTGAACTCGAACTTCTGCGCTTCGATCGAACAACATCTGTTCCCCTACACATATACCTAGCAAAGGCCTTTTTTTAGCAACCTCCAAAACGGACTCCAATAGCCCCGAATCGCCCAAGTGAATCATGCAATCAGGCATTGCCCCCTGACCAGGCAATACCACCCGATCGGCCTGGGAAATTTCCTCGGGCTGACGTGCAATCATTACTTTTGCATCGGGTGCCACATGATGCAGAGCCTGATATACGGAGCGCAAATTACCCATCCCGTAATCAACAATCGCAATTTTTTGCGCCAACTTTTTGCCTATTCCTTATTTTGTTCCGCGAATATTTGACGATCGATCAAGCAATTTTCTCGCTCAGAGACTGCCTTTAGTCGAAGGAACCACTCCCAATGCACGTGGATCAAGCTCTAAAGCCATGCGCATAGCGCGACCAAAAGCCTTGAACACCGTTTCAATCTGGTGATGGGCATTCACACCCCGAAGATTATCGATGTGCAAGGTAACGCCCGCATGATTCACAAAACCGCGGAAAAATTCAATGCTCAGGTCAACATCAAAATCGCCTACTCGAGCCCGAGTAAAGGGAACATTAAATTCCAATCCCGGACGGCCTGAAAAATCAATCACAACGCGGGACAAGGTCTCATCCAGCGGAACATAGGCATGTCCATATCGAGTAATCCCCGCTTTATCTCCCACTGCCTTTGCGATCGCTTGGCCAAAGGCGATGCCAACGTCCTCTACGGTGTGATGATCGTCTATGTGAGTGTCACCTTTTGCAACCACTTTCAGATCAATCATGCCATGCCGGGCAATTTGGTCAAGCATGTGATCTAAAAAAGGAACCCCGGAGGCCAACTCAGCCTTACCCGTGCCATCAAGATTGATAGCAATTTGAATTTTGGTTTCCGAAGTATTCCGGATAACGTCTGCTTGCCGCATGCTTCAGTGCGCCGCGAGGCGAAGTGTTTATTGAAGCTCCATAATATCATTGGTAACTTAAATATAAACCCTTAAACACTAACAATTAACCGAGTAAGCCAATGAGCCGCTTTTGGAGCCCTGTTGTTCAGACATTAACCCCGTATGTGCCTGGGGAACAACCGCAAATTC
The DNA here is from genome assembly GCA_903826775.1 of uncultured beta proteobacterium. GTDB lineage: Bacteria > Pseudomonadota > Gammaproteobacteria > Burkholderiales > Burkholderiaceae > Polynucleobacter. The sequence continues at coordinate 76,100 of CAIKFU010000104.1, forward strand.
AGCGGCTAGTGAAACTTAATACCAATGAAAGCCCTTATGGCCCTTCTCTAAAAGCACTTCAAGCGATTACCAACTCCACAAACGAGGACTTAAGACTCTACCCCGATCCAGAAGGCTTAGCTTTAAAACAGGCCATCGCCGACTTGCATGGTCTAGATCCAAAACAGGTTTTTTTGGGAAATGGCTCTGATGAGGTTCTAGCCCACGTTTTCCAGGGTCTTTTAAAGCACGATGACCCGATATTGTTTCCAGATATAACCTACAGTTTCTATCCGGTTTACTGCAAATTATTTGGGATTGAATACAAAACCGTTCCCCTTAACAACCTATTCAATATACAAATAGAAGATTATCGGATCTCCAACGGAGGAATTATTTTCCCCAACCCCAATGCACCAACTGGCAGCCCATTAGAACGAAAAAGCATTGAAGGGCTTCTTGCCCACAATGGCAATTCGGTCATCGTCATCGACGAAGCATATGTCGATTACGGCACGGAATCGTGCATCCCACTATTGCGTGGTGCAACTTGCCCTGAAAACCTGTTGATTGTTCATACGCTTTCGAAATCCCGTGCATTGGCTGGTCTGAGGGTGGGTTTTGCAGTAGGTCATCCGGCACTTATTGAAGGCCTAGAACGGGTAAAAAATAGCTTTAACTCGTATCCTCTAGGTCGCCTCGCGCAGACGGGTGCAATTGCAGCAATCCAGGATCAAGCTCACTTAAAAACCACTTCATTAAAGGTGATTCAAACTCGAGAAAGGCTGCTAAAGCAACTTCAGCTTCTGGGTTTTAAAACCGTGCCTTCTACGGCGAATTTTATTTTTACCAGCCACCCTGCTCGCTCCGGAGAGGATCTGTATCAATCCCTTAGAAAACGCGGAATTATCGTGCGCCACTTTAATTTACCGCGCATAAAAGACTATCTGCGAATCACGATTGGAACCGACCAACAATGTGACGAACTGGTATCAGCACTGCAAGACATTTTCAAAGATTAGCTTTTTTACTTTTTCAGCCGCATTTCGGCTGCACAAGCATGTGCCTGTAAGCCTTCGCCGTGAGCCAAAGTACTCGCAATCACTCCTAAAGTTTGCGCACCGGCTTCACTCACTTCAATCATGCTGGATCGCTTAATAAAATCGTAAACCCCCAAAGGGGATGAAAAACGAGCCGTACGCGCGGTAGGTAAAACATGATTTGGGCCGGCACAATAATCACCCAAAGATTCACTCGTGTAGTTGCCCATAAAAATAGCTCCCGCATGTCGAATATGTTCAGCCCAGCGGCGCGGCTCTGTTGAGCAAATTTCCAAATGTTCAGGGGCAATGGCATTCGCAATTTCACAGGCTTCAGCCATATCCTGAACATGGATCAATAAGGCACGATTCATTAAAGACGCACGAATGACTTTTTGTCGTGGCATTGTTGGTAACAGCTTCACGATACTTTGCTCAACCTGCTGAATAAAGCGTTCATCTGGGCATAGCAAAATGGATTGGGCTAGCTCATCATGCTCGGCTTGAGAAAATAAGTCCATCGCGACCCAATCGGGATTGCTGGTGCCATCGCATATCACTAAAATTTCGGAGGGGCCGGCAATCATATCAATCCCCACAATCCCAAATACGCGACGCTTGGCAGCAGCCACGTATGCATTGCCAGGACCCACAATCTTATCTACAGCGGGAATTGCATCGGTTCCATAAGCCAATGCGGCTATTGCTTGCGCACCGCCAACTGTAAATACCCGATCCACCCCGCCCAACCAGGCTGCAGCCAACACCAAAGGATTTCGCACGCCATCGGGCGCAGGAACAACCATGATCACTTCCGCAACGCCCGCAACCTTTGCTGGAATGGCATTCATCAATACCGAAGACGGATATGCCGCCTTTCCTCCGGGAACATATATTCCAACCCGATCCAACGCAGTAATTTTTTGCCCCAGTCGGGTTCCGTCTGGCTCGACGTATTCCCAAGAATGGCAACCAGCCTCAATCTTCTGCTGCTCATGGTACTTGCGGACTCTATTGGCCGCAAAATTCAAAGCATTTTTTTGATCAGATGGCAAATTTTCATATGCCTTTTCCAAATCATCGCTGGAAATTTCTAAATCGAAAACACTTAAAGCATCCAACCGATCAAATTGCTTTGTATAAGCCAACACTGCGGCATCGCCAGCAGCCTTCACTTTTGCAAGGATTTCAAGGACTGCTGCGTCAATTACCTCATCTTCAGTTGTCGGCAATGAAAGGCTTGAAAAGAGCGCCCCTTTGAAGTCGGGGTCTTTGCTTGAGAGGTGTCTGATCGACAAATCAGAAGAGGGCATCGACTTTCACCTAGCCAAAATTATTTCAACAGCTCGAAAAAGGGTTGCAATAGGGCGCGCTTGCGTTTGTAGGAAGCTTGATTCACAACAAGACGTGCACTAATATCCGCAATTTTTTCCACTTCCACCAGGCCATTTGCACGCAGAGTATTCCCCGTTGATACGAGATCAACGATGGCATCCGCCAATCCCACTAAAGGAGCCAATTCCATGGAGCCATACAGTTGAATCGTGTCAATATGGACTCCTTTATTCGCAAAATGTTCGCGAGCACAATTCACGTATTTAGTGGCAATTCGTAAACGTGAACCTTGACGAACTGCAGCGGCATAGTCAAACCCATCGCATACGGCAACAGACATGCGGCACTTTGCAATCTTCAAATCGAAGGGTACATATAAGCCATCCGTGCCCTTTTCAAGCAACACATCAAACCCAGCGACACCAAAATCAGCACCACCAAACTGCACATAAGTTGGAACGTCAGAAGCGCGTACGATAATCAATCGCACTTCAGGATTGGAAGTCTCAATAATCAATTTGCGCGACTTCTCAGGATCCTCCAATGGTCGAATTCCGACCTTAGAGAGGATCTCAGCAGTTTCTTCAAAGATTCGCCCCTTCGAGAGGGCTAGAGTCAGCTTCATGTCTTAATTATCCCTCAGACTACTTCACGCGCTGTATGTTTGCACCAAGTTGGGTGAGTTTTAGCTCCATTCGGTCATATCCACGATCAAGATGATAAATTCGATCTACCTGGGTTTCTCCTTGAGCCGCCAAACCAGCGATCACCAGACTGGCTGATGCCCGCAAGTCCGTTGCCATAACTATCGCGCCGGACAGTTTCTCAACACCTTGAACGATGGCGGTATTGCCTTCAATCGCAATATCCGCACCCAAACGATTTAACTCTTGAACGTGCATGAATCGATTTTCAAAAATTGTTTCCGTCACCACAGAACTTCCCAAAGCGATTGCGTTCACGCTCATGAGTTGGGCCTGCATATCGGTTGGGAATGCAGGGTATTCAGATGTTCGAAAACTGACCGCCTTAGGACGGTCTTTCATGGTGGCCCTAATCCAATCTGAGCCTACTTCAATCTTTAAACCGGCTTCCTTCAGTTTTACCAAAACCGCATCAAGCGTTTCAGGACGGCAACGTTTTAATACAATCTCACCGCCAGCGGCAGCCACCGCACAAAGAAAAGTACCGGCCTCGATACGATCAGGAATAACCGAATGTTCAGCAGCATGCAATTTGTCAACGCCTTCAATAACCAAGCGATCGCTTCCGATGCCGGAAATTTTCGCGCCCATTTTCACAAGCAATTCTGCCAAATCACCGACTTCAGGTTCGCGCGCAGCATTTTCTAAGATCGTGGTTCCTGAGGCCAAGGTAGCAGCCATCAACAAATTCTCGGTACCGGTTACCGTAATCATGTCGGTCAAAATCGACGCCCCTTGCAGGCGACCATTTTCAGCCTTTACTTCAGCTTGTATGTACCCCCCTTTAATCTTGATTACAGCGCCCATCGCCTTAAGGCCTTTTATATGCTGATCCACAGGTCTAGCGCCAATTGCGCAACCGCCCGGCAGGGAAACTTTGGCCGTTCCCATTTTTGCAAGGAGGGGACCCAATACCAGTATCGAAGCGCGCATCGTCTTGACCATCTCGTAAGTGGCCTCAGAGCTTGCTATTTTGGAAGCCTGCAATCGCAAACGGCTACGATCATTTTTGTCGGGAAAATCAACCATGACACCGATTTCAAGGAGCAACTTCAACATGGTGCGCACATCCTGCAAATCTGGCACATTGCTCAACTCAATTGGCTCGTTGGTTAATAAACAAGCGCACATAATCGGCAATGCGGCATTCTTCGCGCCAGCGATGACCACTTCGCCTTTCAGCGGAACGCCGCCCGTCATTTGCAACTTATCCATAGATGTATCCGGTCTGAAATCGATTTAAGAGGTCGAGTTTTGCAAAAATTCAGCTTGCGTGAATGCTTTGATAGAAAGCGCGTGGACCTCTTCCTTCATTCTTTCGCCCATTGCCGCATAAACCAATTGATGACGTTGAATCAAGCGCTTTCCCTCAAAATCGGGACTCACGATAGTTGCAAAAAAATGCTGCCCATCGCCCTCCACTTTAAGATAAGTGCATTGAATTCCTTGCTTGATATATTCCTCAATTTGCTCTGGGGTTGGCAACATCTGTTTCTCCTGAAATAAATCCCATTTCTAAATCCAAACGCATTGATTAGTGACGCAACTTGAATCCGGTATACAACAACCGCAAGGCAATCGCCGAAACAACGATAAAAAAACCACCTACTATTGTCAGGCTAAGCCAAGGTGAAATATCCGAAACCCCAAAAAAACCATAACGAAATCCGTCAATCATATAAAAGAATGGATTGAAATGCGACACTACCTGCCAAACTGGGGGTAGTGAATGGATGGAATAAAAAACCCCGGATAACATCGTCGCTGGCATGATCAAAAAATTCTGAAATGCCGCCAGTTGATCAAACTTATCAGCCCATATGCCGGCAATTAATCCCAGACTACCTAAAATAGCTGCCCCCAGAAATGCAAACACGATGATCCAAATTGGGTATTCAAGACTTGGGGTTACATACCAGGCAGTCATGAGAAAAACCCCTAGCCCGACCACCACCCCTCGTACTACCGCCGCAAGCACATAAGCAGCATAAAATTCGACATTGCTCAAAGGCGCTAGCAATATGAAAACCAAATTTCCCGTAATCTTTGATTGAATTAATGATGATGAAGTATTTGCAAAAGCATTTTGTAGCAAACTCATCATTACCAATCCTGGAATTAAAAAAGCCGTATAGCTAAAACGCCCATACATCTCTTTTCCTTCTAAGACTTGACCAAAGATCATGAGGTACAAAATGGCAGTTAAGACCGGAGCAGCAACCGTTTGGAATGCCACCTTGTAAAACCGTTTAACCTCTTTCCGAAGCAACGCCGGAAAACCGGAACCATATTCAATTGGAGAAAGTTTCAAATCGAATTCCCCGACATGATGTTGACAAAGACGTCTTCCAGATCGGTTTTACCTTCGCCGTCCTTCTTTACCGAACCATAACGACTTAATAAATTGGCAGTGGTATCGAGCGCTACAATTTTCCCTTGCTTGAGCATTGCAATTCTTCCGCACAACGCTTCAGCCTCTTCCAGATAATGCGTCGTTAAAACAATCGTGTGGCCATCTTGATTTAAGCGACTCACAAACTGCCATAAGGACTGGCGCAATTCAACATCCACTCCAGCGGTTGGTTCATCCAATACGATCACCGGGGGACGATGCACTAGCGCTTGAGCAACCAGCACTCGACGCTTCATACCCCCTGACAATGAACGCATATTGCTATCCGCCTTGCCCGTAAGGTCTAAATTAGCCATGATCTCATCTATCCAAGAATCGTTATTCCGAATCCCGAAATATCCCGATTGAAATTGAAGCGTTTCACGTACTGTAAAAAATGGATCGAAAACCAATTCCTGCGGAACAACCCCGAGCATTCTGCGAGCCTCGCGAAATGTGGATTGCACATCGATACCCATCACGCTGGCCTTGCCATGGTCTGGCCGACATAAGCCAGCCAGAATGGATATCAAAGTTGTTTTTCCGGCGCCATTTGGTCCAAGCAATCCAAAAAATTCGCCTTGTTGCACTGAAAGCGAAACCCCATCAAGAGCCTGAAGTGCGCCGTAATTTTTAGACACATTTTGAACCAATAAGGCAGCGAGCATTCTAGGCTAAACCAAGTAACGCTGAAACATCGTAGACGCCAGCTAGTATTTTTAATTTTTCTGGGGCATTGACGATTGTTAACCGCTGGCCTTCGCTTTGCAGCGCTTTTTGCCAGGACAACAATACTGCCAATAAACTGGAATCAAAATCCGTTAATAAGGTGCAATCCACTAAACGCAATACCGCAAGGTCCATCAAACCTTCTTTTTCAAGTTTTACTGCATTTTGCTGGGTAACGATATCGGGAAGAGAGTAGGGCATCTGAATTATGCGGATTAGCAAATATAAGCTGGATTAGGTTGCGCTGGCTTTTGGGGTAGACAATTGCTTATTGCGTTCCTGCAAAAACTTCACAAGGCCATCAATTCCATTTTGACTAATTTGATTCGCGAATTGATTACGATACGCTTCAATTAACCAAACCCCCATGATATTCATGTCGTAAACCCTCCAGCCTGCTGAAGTTTTCTCCAATCGATAATCCAGAGGAACGGGATCGCCATGACCGATTACCACTGTTTTCACGGTCACCTCAGTATCATCTGGAGCTGCACGAAAAGGCTTAAATTGGACAGTTTGATCCCTCAACTGACTCAAAGCGCCAGAATAAGTACGGATTAGTAAATTCTTAAACTCGAGAGTTAGCTGTGCTTGCTGCTCAGGATTGGCTTTTTTCCAATTTTGACCCATTGCCATTTCAGTTGTCCGCTTCATATTCGTATAAGGGACGATTTTTTTTTCAACCAAATCTACGATGCGGGGAATGTTCCCCTTTTGGATTTCTGGATCGGATTTAACCGATGCCATGACATCGGTTACAAGACTTTTAATCAATCCGTCCGGAGTAGAGACATCAGGTACTTGCGACCTAGCTACTGTAACTGTTAACAATAGGCCTAATGCAACACAGTTCCGTATGGTTTTCCAACTTTTCATATTTCCTCAACAGACAATTTTGGCGAAGGGTAATTTTAGCCCTTCCGACGACTTTAAGGGCTACTGGTATTGATTTTCATAAGGAGTCACCATTGGCTCCTCATCGGTAGTACGCCCTTCGTCGATCTGGTACTGACGCCTCTGAATATAAGCATCGCGCATAAACGAATACTTATCTATGGCAGCTCCGTCTAACAAATCCCCGGCTTCATAATAAGTATTACGGGCATTCACCACCCGTAGCCCTGTGATGCTATTGCGCAAACCCACATTGGGAATGTATTTAAAGAGGTAGTCGGACTCAAGGTCGGCAAGGGTTCCAAAGGTATCCCTTACGGAACTAGGCCCAAAAAATGGCAAAACAATATATGGGCCTGAAGGAATGCCCCAAACACCAAAAGTTTGGCCAAAATCCTCTTTGTGCTTCTCAAGGCCCCCTGGAGTGGCCATATCAATTACACCACCCAAGCCAAAAATGGTATTCACCACCACGCGCATCGTGTCATTAAAAGCCAAATCGGGCTTGCCTTGCAATAGGTTATTTAAGGCGGTATATATATCGTTGTAATTACTAAAAAAGTTGTAGATGCCCTCGCGCACAAATTCCGGCAATACGAAACGATAGGCGGTAGTAACGGGCCTTAATAAATACGTGTCCAACCCCTCGTTGAAATCAAATACCGACCTATTGAAAGACTCCCAAGGATCATGGGGGGATGGCTCCGATCCAGCGGGAATCGCAGCACAACCAACCAAAATAAGGGCAGAAATCACCAATAGGCAATGTCTTGCCACTTTTCCAGCCGCTAATATCACTTTGAAGAGCCTTTATCCTGGCCGCTATCGGCTGCCTTGTTGTACAGAAACTGGCTGATAAGATTCTCAAGCACAACAGCAGACTGGGTTTGGGTAATTTTTCCGCCGTCAGCAAGCATCTCATCCGCACCCCCAGCCTCCAAACCGACATACTGTTCGCCCAATAGACCAGAAGTCAGAATTTTTGCTGATGAATCCTTTGGGAACTGATAGGTGCTATCCACCGTCATCAAGACTGTTGCCTGATAAGTCTTATCGTCAAATGAAATTTGGGCAATTCGCCCAACCACTACACCCGCACTTTTTACGGGCGCCCTCGGTTTTAAGCCGCCAATATTATCAAAGCGAGCTGAAATTTTATAGGTGGGCTGAAATGACACTGCATTCATATTGCCAACCTTTAACGCAAGAAATAATGCCGCCAGTAAGCCAATGGCAACAAAAACACCCACCCAGATATCAATAGCGCTTTTTCTCATAAGGGCCTCAGTTTATTCGTTCTATATTTCATTCGCAGTCTCTATTCTTTTTTGTTTCTAATTTGAAAACATCATGGCGGTTAGCAGAAAATCGAGCGCCAAGACCGATAAGGAGGAAATGACTACGGTTCTAGTAGTTGCTTGTGAGACCCCTTCCGGTGTGGGTTTGGATTCATAACCCTGATATAACGCAATAAACGTTACTGCTACACCGAAAACCATGCTTTTAATCAGGCCATTTCCAATATCAGAAAATAAGTCGACTCCACCTTGCATCTGCGACCAAAATGCGCCGGAATCTACTCCAATCAAGGGTACTCCTACAAAATACCCTCCCAATACACCTACCGCAGTAAAAATTGTCGCCAGTATCGGCATGGCAATAATGCCCGCCCACAAACGGGGTGCAATCACACGGCTTAACGGATCAACCGCCATCATTTCCATTGCGGTTAATTGTTCCCCCGCTTTCATCAAACCAATTTCAGCAGTTAATGAAGTACCAGCTCGACCGGCAAACAATAAAGCCGTAATAACCGGTCCCAACTCCCGAGTGAGCGATAAGGCGACCAACAATCCGAGTGCCTGCTCAGAACCATAACGATTAAGAGTGTAGTAACCCTGTAAACCCAATACAAATCCAACAAATAAGCCTGAAATAGCAATAATCACAAACGAATGATTTCCAACAAATAAAATTTGATCCGATACAAGACGCGGTCTTTTAAGTAAGGCGATAGAACGCCAAATTACGGCGACAAACATCCGGGTAGCATGACCCAGGCTTGTAATATTTTTACGAACGAAAAATCCGAGATCGCCAAAAAGATCGAGCGCGCTATTCAATAATGAATTCATCTATTGACCCTGCCGATCGAAAGCCAATCCAAAATCATTTTCCAAGCTTATGCCGGGGTAGTGAAACGGCACTGGACCATCCGGAGAGGCATCTAAAAATTGCCTAACAAAAGGATCATCGGAACGACTCAATTCTTCTGGTGTACCTTCAGCACCTATGTGCCCATTGGCAATAAAATAAACATAGTCAGCAATTGCAAACGTTTCTTCAATGTCGTGCGTCACCAATAAGCTCGTCGCCCCAAGGGCTTCATTTAGGTCCCTAATTAAACGAGCGGTAATTCCAAGCGAAATCGGATCTAGGCCAGCAAAAGGTTCGTCATACATAATCAAGGGAGGATCAAGTGCGATTGCGCGTGCCAGCGCTACCCGTCGTGCCATACCTCCCGAAATTTGAGAAGGCATTAAATCACGCGCACCCCGCAAACCAACTGCGTTGAGTTTTAACAGCACCAATGCTCTCAATAATTCTTCATTTAAATTGGTATGCTCACGCAAGGGGAAAGCAACGTTTTCAAAAACGCTCAGGTCGGTAAATAGCGCGCCGAATTGAAACAACATCCCCATGCGACGTCGAGCGGTCATCAATTTAGCCGAACTCATTCGACCAATGTCATCGCCCTCAAATAATACTTCGCCGGACTGTGCCCGATACTGCCCTCCAATTAATCGGAGGATCGTTGTCTTTCCACACCCTGACCCCCCCATAACGGCGACAACCTGACCGCGGCGAAATTCCATATTGAGTCCCGACAATATTTGCCGTTCGCCAGGCGCATAAGAGAAATCCACATCCCTAATAGAAACCACTACTTCCCCCAACTCTTGGTTAATGGGTTGCTGGTTGGCCGCTTTAGTTAATTTCAATAGACTGCTCTTCATACCGCGATATTAGCGCGGTAGAACCGAAGATCCCATTAAATACTCGTCAACGGCGCGGGCGCACTGCCTACCTTCGCGAATAGCCCACACCACCAATGATTGTCCCCGGCGCATATCCCCAGCAGCAAATACCTTATCCACATTGGTTTTATAGGCGTTTTCACCATCTACCATGGCCTTGGCATTGCCTCGAGCGTCTTTTTCGACACCAAATGCACCCAACACCTGCTGCGTCGGGGAGACAAAACCCATAGCCAAGAGAACTAGGTCAGCTTTAATTTCAAATTCGGAATTGGGGATCTCGGACATCTTGCCTTCTTTCCATTCCAAACGCACGATAATGAGTTTCTCCAACTTGCCGTTTTTGCCCTCGAATCGTTTAGTGGCAACCGACCAATCCCGATCGCACCCTTCTTCATGAGATGAAGAAGTACGCAACTTGGTTGGCCAATACGGCCATACCAATGGTTTATTTTCCACCTCAGGCGGTTGAGGAAGCAATTCAAACTGAGTAACATGCTTTGCGCCGTGACGATTCGATGTGCCAACACAATCCGAACCCGTATCTCCGCCACCAATAACCACAACATCCTTGCCTGTTGCGCGAATGTCATTCTTTGCGTCACCAGCATTTTCTTTATTTTGAGGTATTAAAAACTCCAGTGCATAATGCACACCGCTCAATTCACGTCCTGGCACTGGTAGATCTCGAGGTTGCTCAGCGCCACCGCTGATAACAACCGCATCAAAATCCTTCAGGAGTTGATCGGGCGATATGGTTTTAGAGGAATAGTTTTTTATTTCCTTGCTAATTGTCTCTTTGCCAATAAATGTGCTCGTAACAAAGGACACTCCCTCTGCCTGCATTTGCTCAACCCGCCGATCAATCAGCCACTTTTCCATTTTGAAATCGGGGATGCCATAACGAAGTAAGCCGCCGATCCGATCGTTCTTTTCAAAAACAGTAACATCATGCCCAACCCGTGCCAACTGCTGGGCCGTCGCCATTCCAGCGGGACCCGAACCAACAACAGCCACTTTCTTGCCAGTCTTGGTTTTTGGTAGCTGGGGCTTTACCCATCCATTTTCCCAGGCCTTATCGATAATGGCATGCTCCACGGACTTGATGCCAACAGGGGCACGATTAATACCCAGAGTACAGGCCGACTCACAAGGAGCAGGGCAAATACGGCCTGTAAATTCAGGAAAATTATTGGTGGAATGCAAAATATCAATGGCATTTTTCCAATCGCCATGAAATACCAAATCGTTGAAATCGGGAATGATGTTGTTTACTGGGCAACCGTTATTGCAAAACGGAATGCCGCAATCCATGCACCGCGCACCTTGTATCTTTGCTTCTTCGTCCGTTAATGCAGCAACAAACTCTTTGTAATGATGTAGACGATGTGATGGAGCCTCATAGGTTTCCTCTATGCGCTCAAACTCCATAAATCCAGTTACCTTACCCATACCTTTACTCCTTAGTATCTTTTCTTAATTTCTATCTTGCATCTAAAGGCGTGCATTGCCGCTGTTAAGCGACCACCGAATTCTTTTGAGATTTTTCCCATAACTCGCCTAAAGCACGTTTGTATTCAAAAGGAAAAATCTTCACAAAGCGGCTGCGTGCTTTATCCCAGTCAGCCAAAATTGCCTTGGCACGCTCTGAACCGGTGTGCCGGAAATGGCGCTCTACTAGCGCCTTCAAAATCTGCTCATCCGTAAGACGCTCACCGCCATCCTTAACGTCTAAAGGTGCATGCCACTGCGATTGGGGCATCTTTTCAATCTGCTCATCTTTCGGCAATACCCTTTCCAGAGAAACCATGTTGGCATTGCATCGCTTATCAAATAAACCATCTTCATCGTAAACGTATGCAATCCCGCCACTCATACCGGCTGCAAAGTTCCTACCTGTTCCTCCAAGTACAACAACGGTCCCCCCAGTCATGTATTCACAACCGTGATCGCCCGTACCCTCAACCACCGCAGTTGCGCCAGAATTGCGAACCGCAAAGCGCTCGCCAGCCACCCCATTGAAGAAGGCCTCACCACTAATAGCGCCATATAAAACGGTATTTCCAACAATAATATTTTTCGCAGTATCGCCGCGAAACTCATGCGGGGCACGCACAATCACACGGCCTCCCGACAAACCTTTGCCTACGTAATCGTTACCATCACCAACCAAATCAAGGGTTACGCCTTTAGCTAAAAATGCAGCGAAACTTTGACCAGCAGTTCCATTTAATTGAATATGAATCGTATCGTCAGGCAATCCTGCATGACCATGACGCTTGGCAATTTCACCAGATAACATTGCCCCGACTGTCCGGTTGACGTTTCTTACCGGAACAATAAAAGAGACTTTTTCACCGCGTTCTAACGCAGGCTCGCATTTCTCAATCAGGATATGATCGAGCGCACTACCCAAGCCATGCTCTTGAGACAACACCTGAAAGCGTGGCACGTCAGCAGGAACCTGAGGTGCTGCAAAGATTTTACTGAAATCCAAACCATGCACTTTCCAATTTTCGATTCCTTTGCGTGTATCCAACAAATCAACTCGACCAATGAGGTCATCAAATTTGCGAATGCCCAATTGCGCCATCAATTCACGAGCTTCTTCAGCAATAAAGAAAAAGAAGTTCACCACATGCTCTGGTTTCCCAGAAAATTTCTTACGCAACTCGGGGTCTTGGGTTGCAACCCCAACTGGGCAAGTATTTAAATGGCACTTGCGCATCATGATGCAGCCCTCAACCACTAACGGGGCTGTTGCAAACCCAAACTCATCTGCCCCTAATAGTGCGCCGATTACTACGTCGCGACCCGTTTTCATTTGCCCATCAGCCTGAACGCGAATGCGACTACGCAGTCGATTCAATACTAATGTTTGTTGTGTTTCGGCTAAACCGAGTTCCCAAGGGGATCCAGTATGTTTTATCGAAGACAAAGGAGATGCTCCAGTGCCGCCGTCATGACCAGCAATCACAACATGATCTGCTTTCGCTTTAGCAACCCCAGCTGCGACAGTGCCAACACCGACCTCTGAAACCAATTTCACCGAAATATCGGCTGCTGGATTCACATTCTTTAAATCATGAATCAGTTGTGCGATATCCTCAATCGAATAAATATCATGATGAGGAGGAGGAGAAATTAATCCAACTCCCGGAACCGAGAAACGCAACTTGCCAATATAGTCACTGACCTTGCTTCCCGGCAACTGTCCACCTTCTCCTGGCTTAGCGCCTTGGGCCATCTTTATCTGAATTTGATCAGCGGAACGCAAGTATTCAGTAGTCACACCAAACCGACCTGAAGCTACCTGCTTAATTTTCGAGCGCAACGAATCACCAGCCTCCAAGGGAATATTGGCTTCTACTACGCCGCTACCCAAGATGTCTGCCATGGTTTCCCCTTTTTTAATGGGAATCCCTTTCAGCTCATTTACATAACGATTGGGGTCTTCTCCACCTTCACCGGTGTTCGATTTTCCGCCAATGCGGTTCATCGCAATTGCTAAAGTTGCATGGGCTTCCGTAGAAATGGAACCTAGCGACATTGCGCCGGTAGCAAAACGCTTCACGATTTCTTTTGCCGGCTCAACCTCATCTAAGGGAATGGCTTTTGCCGGGTCAATTTTAAATTCAAACAACCCGCGTAAAGTCATTTGACGCTTGCTTTGGTCATTAATAATGTTGGCGTATTCTTTGTAAGTTTGATAGCCCTTGTCAGAACCAATGCGAGTAGCGTGTTGTAGCTTTGCAATCGTATCTGGAGTCCACATATGATTTTCGCCACGAATGCGGAAGGCATACTCACCACCCGCATCTAGCATATTTGCCATCACCGGATCGTCGCCAAACGCCTGTTGATGCATGCGCAACGTTTCTTCAGCAACTTCAAATACCCCGATACCGCCAACATTCGACGTTGTGCCCCTAAAGTAGTGGTCAATTAACTCGCGATTCAACCCGATCGCTTCAAAAATTTGTGAGCCGGTATACGACATATAAGTCGATATACCCATTTTGGACATCACCTTTTGCAAGCCTTTACCAATGGCTTTCACGTAATTCTTGATGGCTTTTTCTGGAGAAAGGTCGCCAGAAAGGCCTTTTGCCATTTCTGTCAATGTTTCCATAGCTAAATAGGGGTGCACGGCCTCTGCACCATATCCGGCCAGCAAAGCAAAATGGTGCGTCTCACGCGCACTACCAGTCTCGACTACAAGACCGGCGCTAGTACGCAAACCTTTTTCAACCAGATGCTGATGAATCGCTGAGGTTGCTAGCAGAGCTGGAATTGAAACGTGTTTTTCATCGATCAGGCGATCGCTAACAAGAAGGATGTTGTATCCAGAAAGCACTGCATCAGCAGCCTCTGCACACATCGAGGCGATGCGAGCTTCGATCCCTGCTTTTCCCCATGCAACTGGGTAGCAAATATCCAACTCATAAGAGCGGAACTTGCCATTGGTGTAATGTTCAATATGACGAATTTTGGCAATGTCATCAAAATCCAAAATCGGTTGGCTGACCTCCAGCCTCATTGGTGGATTGATATTATTAGTGTCCAAGAGATTGGGTTTTGGCCCAACAAAGGAAACCAACGACATCACGAGATTTTCGCGAATCGGGTCTATTGGTGGGTTGGTGACCTGAGCAAACAACTGCTTAAAGTAGTTGTAGAGGGGTTTGTTTTTATTTGACAATACCGCTAACGGGCTATCGTTCCCCATGGAACCTATTGCCTCTTCACCATTCATGGCCATCGGCGCCATTAAATACTTCAGATCTTCCTGCGTATAGCCAAATGCTTGTTGACGGTCTAGTAATGTAGCTGACGTCCTAACCTTGGTCTTTTCATTTACCAAATCAACTATTCCTGCATCGACCTCATCCAACTTAATTCGCACTGCCTCGATCCAGCTCTTGTATGGTTTTGCTTTTGATACAGCGTCTTTCAGCTCAATATCATCAATTATGCGACCTTGCTCCATATCAATCATGAACATTTTGCCTGGCTGTAAACGCCACTTTTGCACTATCTTGTTTTCAGGAATCGGCAATACCCCTGCTTCGGACGCCATGATGACTAGGTCGTCGTCAGTCACGTAATATCGTGCCGGACGCAACCCGTTCCGGTCTAGTGTTGCGCCAATTTGGCGTCCATCCGTAAACGCCATCGCTGCAGGACCATCCCATGGCTCCATCATAGCCGCGTGATATTCGTAAAATGCGCGACGGTTATCGTCCATCTGTGCATGCTGCTCCCATGCCTCAGGAATCATCATCATCATTGCTTGCGCCAACGGATACCCCGCCATTACCAACAGCTCAAGACAGTTATCAAAACAAGCTGTGTCGGATTGACCTGGGTATATTAATGGCCAAAGCTTCTGAAGATCTTCCCCCAGTACTGGCGAACTAATTCCACCTGTCCTTGCATTCACCCAATTGACATTTCCTTTAACAGTATTGATTTCACCGTTATGAGCAATCATTCGATAAGGATGAGCCAACTCCCATGCGGGAAATGTATTTGTCGAAAACCGTTGGTGAACTAATGCCAGGGCCGATACGGTTCGCGGATCTTGTAAATCCAAATAGTAGGCACCTACTTGATTCGCTAAAAGCAACCCTTTATATACGATTGTGCGAGACGACATGGATGCCGCAAAATATTCTTTCCCATGTTTAAGTTGTAAATCTTGAATCGCATGACTTGCTGTTTTTCTAATTACATACAGTTTGCGTTCTAAGGCGTCGGTAGTCATGATGTCGCGACCGCGGCCAATAAAAATTTGGCGAATGAATGGTTCTGTTTTCTGAACAGTTGGCGACATTGGCAACGCTGTGTCTATCGGCACGTCCCTCCACCCCAACACTACTTGCCCTTCTAGTCGAACTCTTCTTTCTAATTCTTGAACGCATGCTAATCGCGAAGCATTTTCTTTTGGCAAAAAAATCATGCCTACACCATACTCACCCAATGGGGGTAATGCGACCCCTTGCTTTGCCATTTCTTCACGATACAAACGATCCGGAATCTGAATAAGTATTCCGGCGCCGTCTCCCATTAGCGGATCAGCTCCGACCGCTCCACGATGATCCAGGTTCTCAAGAATCTTTAAGCCTTGGGAAACAATTTCATGCGACTTAGTTCCCTTGATATGCGCTACAAACCCAACACCACATGCATCGTGTTCGTTTTTTGGATCATATAGTCCATGTGCAATTGGTCGACCGGAAGAATTGATATCAGAATTCAATTGAGTGCTATTCATGTTATTTCTCGCAACGGCTAAAAAGCCTGATTTCTTTTGGAGGATCAAATATAGGTGAATACCCATACTCTTGCAATAGAAATAAAATGACTCTGTCCCAATTAAAATGGAAAAACTCTGTTGACTAAAGAGATAAAAGGGACAGAGTTATTTATTTAAACGCATTTACATCAAAAATTAAAGCGGCAAGATCATTTTAACTAATTGAATTTAAAGGGTTTATTTTTGATGGCCTACCACGATATCGAATTGAAATTAACTCTAATTTGTCTTTAAAGTGCTTTTGTGCAAAGTTTTCTGTGACCCAAGGCTTGGATTTCATCAAACATTCGGTAATTTGCCGATCTTCCCAGTGCGCGGCACCTTCCCTAACAAAACTTGCCCATGTTCTCTGTCTTTCAAAAGGCGTGTTACCTAATTTCCAAAAATTGGGGTGATCCACCATCCATGGCTCTACCTTGTCGCCAATATGACTTGAATAACTAGTCCAAGGGGAATCTTGTGGGTTTGATTCAAAACCACTGCGCACTGGATTAAGTTCGATATACCGCTGACAACGTAAAAGATAATCGGGATCAATAAGAGACGATCGGTACCTCCCCTCCCAAATTGTTCCTGATCGAGCATGCTGATGATTAATGTATTGCGCGTATCGCCTTCCTAAGGACTGCATGGTTTTTGCTAGCGAATCCCCTCTTTGTGGAGTTATTAGTAAATGCACATGGTTGGGTAAGAGGGCAAATGCATGGACTGCACTACCAAATTCCTTTGCAGCATCCCGCAACCAATTCAAATAAATTCGCCGATCCTCTTCCTGATGAAAGAGCACTTCCCGATTATTTCCACGAACCATCACATGCATCGCTTGCCCAGGAATTACTATGCGAGCTTGGCGTGCCATATTGAAAATTAATTTAACTCGCGAACGCCACCATTGGGTGCAAACTCTGGAATGAACCAATCCCCATCGAACTGAGTAACGCCTTCTGGCACTTGACGGACTTCTTGAGGGGAGTTCTTCAAAGCAGTTGTCATGTATGAAATCCACATTGGCAACGCCAAACCACCGCCAGTTTCTCGATCACCTAAACTGGCTGGCTTATCAAAACCAATCCAGGCAACGGCAACAATTTTCGGATTGTATCCTGCAAACCAAGCGTCATTCGAATCGTTTGTCGTCCCCGTTTTACCGGCGATATCATTCCGTCCGAGCTTTGCCCTAGCGCTTGCAGCAGTCCCTGACTTTGTCACTTCTTGTAAGAGGCTATCCATTACAAATGCAGTGCGGGCATCCAATACACGACTTGCGTCCACATTGACCCTAACAGGCTTTGCCTCAAACAATACCGACCCTTTTGAGTCGATCATTTTGTCAATCAAATATGGGTCTACTCGATAGCCCCCGTTAGCAAAAACACTATAAGCCGTTGCCATCTGCAAAGGGGTTACTGAACCCGCTCCCAATGCCATAGTTAAATATGGAGGATGTTTTTCCGGCTCAAAACCAAAACGCTGTATAAATTCCTGGGCGTATGAAGGCCCAATCGCCCGTATTAAACGAACGGACACTAAATTTTTTGATTTAGCCAACGCGTTTCTAAGGCGCATCATGCCATCGTACTTGCCGTCGTAATTTTTGGGTTCCCAAACCTGACTCCCCGTTTCCAAACTGCCTATTGATAAGGGCGCATCATTCACCATCGTGCTAGGTGAAAATCCTTTTTCAATTGCAGCGGAGTAAATAAAGGGCTTGAATGATGAGCCTGGCTGACGCATGGCTTGAGTAACGTGATTAAATTGATTACGACGAAAATCGAAACCGCCTACTAACGCCAATATAGCCCCAGTTTCTGGGTTCATCGAAACAAACGCTGCTTCAACCTGAGGAAGCTGGGCCAATTTCCAAACGCCGCTATCCGATAGTAACCGCACAATTGCACCCGATCTAAGGCGTTTTTTGGGCTGGGCATTGTCTGTTAGGGAGGTTTGAGCCAACTTTAGCCCATCTCCTTTAATCGCAATAATATCCCCGGTAGCTATCATCACCTGCAATTCCTTTGGCTTGGCATCCAATACCACGCCCGACTGCAGATCGTCTAATGGCGGATGATCCAACAATGCTTCATCTATTGCTCGTTGGCGCTTTGCACTTTCTAATGGCAAATCAATAAATCCTTCGGGACCACGATAAGCATGCCGTAAATCGTAGTCATATATCCCGTGCCTAACCGCTTTATATGCAGCGTCCTGATCGGCTTTCAAAATGGTGGTGTAAACCTCAAGGCCTTGGGAATAGATTGCATCACCATATTGGGCATACAACAATTGCCTAACCATTTCAGAGGGAAAATCAGCCCTAGTACTAAATTCATTCCCAAGACCGCGAACATGCAATTCTTCGGCCATTGCTTTTTGATACTGCTCTGGCGTTATGTAAGTTAAATCCCGCATACGCTGCAAGATATACTCCTGACGAATCTTTGCCCTCCGAAAATTACTAACAGGGTTGTATGCTGAAGGCGCCTTAGGTAGGCCAGCTAGCATTGCCGCTTCGGCTATGCTGATATCTTTTAATTCTTTGCCAAAATATATTTGTGCGGCACTAGAAAAACCAAATGCTCGTTGCCCTAAAAAAATCTGATTCATATAGATCTCAAGGATCTTGTCTTTACTCAGTTGCGATTCAATCTCCCAAGCCAATAGGACTTCATATATTTTTCTACTAAAGGTTTTTTCGTTGCTTAGGAAGAAATTTCGGGCAACTTGCATGGTAATTGTTGATGCCCCCTGCGATAGATGACCACGTAAGTTTGTAATGCCGGCACGTAAAACTCCGACATAATCAACTCCGCCGTGCTGATAGAATCGGTCGTCTTCTATAGCCAAAACAGCATTTCTCATGTGTAACGGTATTTCAGACAGAGGGACAACCTTACGGCGCTCTTCCCCAAACTCACCAATAAGCACCTTATCTGCTGTATATACCCGTAACGGGGTCTTTGGGTTGTAATCGGTTAAGACCGAAATTTTAGGCAAATTGGGTTTGGCTACAAGAAATGCATACGCAACCAAAAGCGAACCCATGACTGCCAGTATCAATCCAACAATCAATAAAGCCTTGATTAATGGATTGCGCACACTTTTAGCAAACGAAAATGTCTCTGCCGGATGTTGGTTCGGTCGTTTCTCTGAGCGCCCGCCAAGCGGTCGGTTCGACCGCTGATTCAGCGGTGATTTATCTTTGGGTGGTTGAACCATAGAACCAAATTATATGGGCGGTCTGTAAGTTGTCCCAAGCTTCTTCTCTCCTGGAATTTTTGGGATGTCGCGCCCCCATCCCATTCAAGTATTTTGCGCAACGCATTTTCTTAAAACTCCAGCAATGCAGCCCTGCGGCCATTTAATCTAGCAATCATTACTTTCTTATTCAAATTGCTCTCAATGGCAGGTTTAAAGATTTTTAAATATAACTAATCATTGAATACTATTGAAATGGTCCTATAAAACTATGTGAGCACTTACTTATTATATAATATATACGATAAAAACCCCTTTATTCATGGCCTTTGTAGTGTTTACGCACGTGACCGGCAAACACTCGACCTCCAGGCAATTCAAAGAAATTCTTACCCCACTAATTCATCAGCATTAAAAATACGGGCAGATTTTGACTGCCATGACGCCTTGGCCAGTTCATGCTTACCCCATTTAGCGCTAGCAATTTAAGACAAGCATGAGGCAAAAATGAACCACCATTTCGAAACGCTAATAAAATCAAATGGTGAAGAGCTTACCCAACAACATCTATCTTGTCGGCCTAATGGGTGCGGGTAAATCAACGGTGGGAAAATTGTTGGCTAAAAAACTTGGGCGGCGATTCATCGATGCCGACCATGTCATTGAAGAACGTTGTGGTGTAAAAATTCCCGTCATTTTTGAAATGGAGGGCGAGGAAGGTTTTCGCAAACGTGAGGCTCAAACCATTAGCGAAATCACTTCTGAAAACGAGATTGTTTTAGCAACTGGGGGCGGGGCGATCCTACTTCCAGAAAATAGAAAACTATTAAATGAGCGTGGCGTAGTAATCTACCTTCATGCAAACCCCATCGAGCTTTGGCATCGAACAAAAGGCAGTGAAGGTCGTCCCTTATTAAAAACTGGTGACCCTAAAAAAATCCTTGAAAACCTATACGCCATCCGAGACCCCTTGTATCGGGAAATCGCACACCATGTTATTGAAACCGGTAAGCCCAGCGTCAATCAGCTGGTTCACACCTTAATGATGCAACTAGAACTCTCCCCATGAAGACACTTGAAGTGGATTTAGGCAATAGAAGCTACCCAATTCACATTGGCACTGACCTTCTTCATCAGGCAAGCCTTTTTGAAGCCTGCTCAAAGGCAAGTTCAATATACATAGTTACAAATACAACGGTCGCACCCCTGTATTCCGATTCGCTCTTTAGTACTTTAGAGCAGTTTGGCAAGCAAATTAGGCTCATTGTCTTGCCCGATGGTGAATCCTATAAGGATTGGGTGAACCTGCAAACCATTTATGACGAGTTGTTAACCCATGGTGCAGATCGTCAAACTATGATTATTGCCCTAGGTGGAGGGGTAATTGGAGATATGGCAGGGTTTGCAGCGGCTAGTTTCATGCGTGGTATTCGCTTTATTCAAGTACCCACCACCTTGTTAGCGCAAGTGGATTCATCCGTAGGAGGGAAAACTGGCATCAACCACCCCCTTGGGAAAAATATGATCGGCGCATTTCATCAGCCGGTTGCCGTCATTGCTGATCTTCATACCCTGCGATCATTGCCTCAACGTGAACTATCTGCGGGACTCGCGGAAGTCATCAAGCATGGCGCAATTGCGGATGCACTATTTTTAGATTGGATTGAAGCAAACAGTGCAGAACTACTAGCCTGCAATACCAACGCAATGTTGCACGCTGTTTTACGCTCCTGCGAAATTAAATCTGCCGTAGTTTCTGCTGACGAGAGGGAAGGGGGCGTTCGCGCCACACTCAACTTTGGCCATACTTTTGGCCATGCGATTGAAGCTGGTCTTGGTTACGGAAAGTGGCTCCACGGTGAAGCCGTTGGTTGCGGCATGGTAATGGCCTCGGATTTATCGTGTCGCCTTGGACAAATTAGCCAATCAGATGCCAATCGGATTACCCGCATCATCAAACTAATGAACCTGCCCACTTTGCCACCAAAATTCGGCGTAGAACGGTATATGGAATTAATGCAGGTCGATAAGAAAGCGGAAGGTGGAAAAATTCGCTACGTCTTACTCGAAAAAATTGGCAAGGCCCATACACAAAGCGTTTCTGATTCGACTGTGATTGAAACTCTTTTTGCTACCGGGGCAGCGTAATTACAGCAATTTAATTTGGACGGCCTTACCACATTGAGCACTTGCAAACACAGACAAGTCGCTTAACAACTCATGCCCGGTTTTTGTATCTAACCACTTCGGAGCACTCAAAGTTCCCGCCCAACGGTAATGAAAACCGCCTGATTTAGCCGCCACCCAGATTTCATGCAAAGGCGGCTGGGTATTCACAACAATTACGCTGCGATCACGAAAACGAATATTAATCACGTTGCCTCCCTGACGTTCTACATCCAAATCCAAATCCATTTCATCATCCGCGCCCTCAAGGGCCACTTCAATTGAATGCAATAAATGGTTGGATAATTGATAAAATTGTTTGTCATCAATAGTTTGTACGACTGACGGGTCTGGCGAAATCTGGGAGTGCTGCATGCTATATTCAACCATTCGTTTTAGAGACTTTCATGATAGCGATTCTAACTAGAGCCCTTTATATTGGTACATTAATATCCCTTGCAGGGTGTGGGGTAAGAGGTGGACTCTATTTGCCTAATGTACCCCCGGTTCCACCTGCCCCCCCAGAATCCGAGCCACAAGGTACGCTCTATCCAATCCAAAAACCCGCTACTCCAGTGACCACTCCAAATAACCCCCCGTCAACAAAACCATGATTTCACCTTCAAAAGAAGCCATTCCACTCCCTGCGCTTGCCGGTTTTACAAAACGCCATGGATCTTGGTTTGCCGAAGAGATCCCCTTAGCGGATCTGGCAAAGCAGTTTGGCACTCCTTTATATGTCTATAGTAAAAATGCGTTAGTACAAGCATTTCAAGCATATGACCGAGCCTGTCTTGACGCAAACGGACAACGCCGCGCTCGCATCCACTATGCAATGAAAGCTAATAGCAACTTGGCTGTAATTGATTGTTTAAAAAATCTTGGCGCCGGCTTTGATCTTGTCAGTGGTGGTGAATTGGCTCGAGCATTATCAATCGGTGCAGATCCGTCAAGCTTAGTATTTGCAGGGGTTGGCAAATCCTCCTCCGAAATACGACAGGCACTTAAAGCGGGGGTGAAATCCATCAATGTGGAATCTACTGCTGAGCTCCAAAAAATTAATCGCCTTGCCGCTGAAATAGGTTGCCGAGCTCCAATCTCCTTGCGAGTGAACCCAGATGTAGATGCACAAACCCACCCTTATATTTCCACCGGTTTGCGAGGCAATAAGTTTGGTATTGCATATCACGAAGTGTTGAAAACCTATCGGGAAGCTGCCCTACTTTCCCAAATTGATATTGTGGGAATTGATTGCCACATTGGTTCACAAATCACCACAACATCACCCTACCTAGATGCTCTAGATAAGGTTCTTGATCTAATTGCCCAATTAAAAAGGGAGGGCATTTTGATCCACCACCTCGATCTTGGTGGAGGCCTTGGAATTACTTACGGCTCAGAAACGCCTCCAGACATTACTGAATTTGCCAACACGCTACTAAACCGTATTGCCGAGCGTGGATTCTCCCACCTCGAAGTTATTTTTGAACCTGGCAGATCCTTAATTGGAAATGCGGGCGTATTGGTTACCCAAATCGAATATTTGAAACCTGGAGCAGAAAAAAACTTTTGCATCGTCGACGCTGGTATGAATGATTTAATGCGCCCAGCACTTTATGAGGCTTATCACGGCATTGTTCCCGTTCAAGAGAAAAATGTGAAGCCTTCCGTTTACGATATTGTTGGACCAGTTTGCGAATCAGGAGATTGGCTTGGCAAGGATCGACTACTTGCCGTGGAAGAGGGTGACTTACTCGCTGTCTTATCTGCAGGGGCCTATGGATTTGTCATGGCGTCCAATTACAACACCCGACCCAAACCAGCAGAAATCATGGTTGACGGTAAAAATGCTTATGTCATTCGGCAACGCGAGAAAATAACCGACCTTTTTGCTACTGAAAACACGCTACCAGAGCGAAATACTTAAACCAATCCCCTTTTGGGACGGTTAAAACCAAGCCGCTCATACCCGAAGAAACTACTTAAATCGTATTCCTAGCCAATATTCATTGTCATTTGACAGGGCTATATGCCCTTTCCTCTGGGCAATTGCTGCTAAGAAGCCAAAAATCCGCAATCTCAGCAGGGCTTCGCCACCACAAATGCCCTTCTGGGTTAGTGCAAACCAGCCATATAGTCGGCAACGGCCTTAATCTCTACATCCGATAGCTTGGCGGCAATGGCACTCATTTGAACGCTATTCTTTCTTGTGCCATCGCGAAAGTAGGTTAACTGTGCTGCCGTATATTCAGCCCATTGGCCGGCCATACGCGGATATTGAGCTGGTATGCCAGCCCCACTAGGGCCATGGCAGGCTGCGCAAGCTGGAATCCCCTTAGAGGCCATACCAGCACGATAAATGTTTTGACCAAGTTCAATAGTTGCCTTATCTTGCGCAACTCCCAAAGACGGCTCTTGCTTACTCAGATACGCTGCCACATTCGCAATATCTTGATCATTCACAGTTGCCGCCATTCCGGTCATTACAGGATTGGCCCGAGTGCCGTCTTTATAATTTTTAAGCTCTTTGGCGATATAAGCAGTATGCTGGGCAGCCAACTTAGGCCATGTACCAACAGCGCTTTTCCCATTTGCTCCATGGCAACCTATACAAGCCACCACTCCACGGGTAGGATCGCCATTTGTAAATAGTGCCTCCCCAGCGGCTATATCGGCCTTTGGCTTCCCGGGAACAACTGGGGCCGGGGCAGCAGCCGCAGCAGGCGCAGCATGCTCTTCAGCGCCAACTGAAGTCATAAAGCCCGACAGTAGGACAATGGCTGATAAGGTTAAGAAACCTAGACGTAGGTTCGTAAATTTGGAGATTTTGGAGCTTTGAAGCATTATGTTTACCTTGGCAAAAATTCCTAAAAGTGTTTGGGCCTAACTTTTACCACCTTTTACCCAACACCATGAGATCTTTCATGATTTTGCGTGATTTTACAATAGCTTCAGGACATGTCTAAACTCTTTCAAGCGCTCTTTGCTACAACGGTCAATGATACCCATTGCCTGCCGAACTCCTCATTACGGGAAGTAGCCTTTGCTGGCCGCTCAAATGCAGGCAAATCCAGCGCAATTAACGTCTTGTGCAACCAAAAAAGACTTGCCTTTGCCAGTAAAACACCTGGCCGTACCCAGCATATCAATTACTTTGGATTGTTTTCCAAAGATGAACTTTTAGCGTATTTGGTCGATTTACCAGGTTATGGATACGCGGCAGTTAGCCATGAAAAGCGCTACCACTGGAATGACCTTCTGAGCGATTACTTGCAGGACCGTCCTCAATTAGTCGGCCTAGTTCTAATTGTGGATGCGCGCCGGGGAATTACCGACCTAGACGAACAAATGATTCGTTGGTTTGTGCCGACAGGAAAACCGATCCACGTTTTGTTAAGCAAATGTGACAAGCTTAATAATAGCGAATGCCGCCATGCCCTTGAATCCGTTATTCAACAATTACAGCAATACGACCCTGCCCGAAATGATGGCTCAACACTGTCTAAACTCCTAACAGCGCAGCTATTTTCCAGCACTAAGCGAACCGGCTTAGAAGAGGCTGATAATCTTATTATTAATTGGTTATTTAATCCACCTGCCCATGAAAACGAATCCACAAATTAACTCGACCACTCTTGCTTCATTGCAATTTCCTAAACATCGTCCTCGGCGTATGAGGCGTGAAGATTGGTCACGTCGGATGATGCAGGAAAATACCGTCAGTGCAAACGATTTTATCTACCCAGTTTTTTTATTGGAAGGGCAACATCAATCTCAAGCCGTTGCATCCATGCCAGGCGTGAATCGAGTCTCACTGGATCTACTTTTCCCCGTCGCCGAAGAATGCGTCTCATTAGGCATTCCAGTTTTAGCGCTATTTCCAGTAATCGATTCACAACTTAAAACACCTGATGGCAAAGAGGCATTTAATCCGGCTGGACTGATTCCTCATGCTGTAAGTGAATTAAAAAAACGTTTTCCAAACCTTGGAATCATGACTGATGTTGCTTTGGATCCCTATACCAGTCATGGTCAAGATGGCGTCCTGGATGCTAACGGTCGCATTTTGAATGATGAGACTACTGAAATCTTGGTACTTCAGGCCATAGCCCAAGCCCAAGCAGGTGTCGACATCATTGCGCCTTCAGACATGATGGATGGTCGCATAGGGGAAATTCGCGACAAATTAGAAAATCTTGGATTGATCCATACTCGCATCATGGCCTACTCCGCTAAATATGCATCTGCTTTTTATGGCCCCTTTCGAGATGCGGTTGGTTCTGCAAAAAATTTAGGCAAGGCAGACAAAAAAACGTATCAAATGGACTCCTCCAATGGAGATGAAGCCCTTCGTGAGGTTGCCATGGATATCAGTGAAGGCGCGGATATGATCATGGTAAAGCCTGGTCTGGCCTATCTGGATATCGTGAGGCGTGTAAAAGAAGCCTTTTCTTATCCAACCTACGCTTACCAAGTCAGCGGAGAATATGCAATGATAAAGGCAGCCGCTCAAAATGGCTGGCTTGACCACGATGCAGTAATGATGGAAACGCTGCTAGCATTTAAAAGAGCAGGGGCCAATGGTGTGCTGACCTATTTTGCAATTGAGGCAGCAAAGTTTTTGCAAGCTAACCGCTGATTTGACTACTTTTTAAGATGTTCTAAAAAGCGTTTTGGCGGCATATACCCAATGACTCGTTGGGTTTTTTGTTCTAAGCCATCGGCACCGAAAAATAAAATTCCTGGTGGCCCAAATAATCCAAACCGCTTTAGCAAAGCCCGACTATCCTGATTGTTTAAGGTAACATCCGCCTGCAACAGAGCAAATTTTTGCATTTCAGCGCTTACCTGTGCATTACTCAAAGTGTTGAGTTCCATTTCACGACAGCTAATACACCAATCGGCATAAAAATCCAAGATCACTGGCTTATTGCTTAATCTTGCTTGCTCTAGTTTTTCATCCAATTCTGTTGTGGACCGCACAACGGCAAACTTTAAACTTTCGCCTATATTTCGTACCTGCATAGACCCAACTACAGGCTTTGTGGAACTACTGTTTCTAGAATGAAGAACCAACGGAGAAACAATCCAGATAGCCAAAGCAACCAACAAGGCCCCCAAAAATCGTTGTAGCCATACCATCCATTTACCAGTACTAGGAATTAATATTCGAGCCTCAATCGCAATAAACAGCAATGGCAAACCCATACCAAGGGCCATCACAAACAGCAATCCCCCGCCTAAAGTCATCGAACCAGTTTGGGCTATAAAACCCAATACACCCGCTAGTGGTGCCGTAATACACGGACTTGCGACCAAGGTAGAGATACTTCCTAAAGCGAAGGCACCAATAATGCTCCCCCCTTTTTGCCGACCAGCTATGCGATCTATCCACTGATGCCAAGAATGCGGTAAATGCAGGCCATAAAATCCAAATAAGCTGCCCGATAGAATCAATAACAGAAAAGCAAATCCAATGAGTACTACCGGACTTTGTAAAACACTCTGCACCCCTCCGCCAAGAGCTGCCATCAAAATTCCTGCTGATGCATACATAATTGCCATTCCCAATACATAGGAAACGGCCAAAACAATGGCACGTGATTTCTTAATTACTTTTGAATCTTGCGTGCCAAAAATAACACTCGACAAGATTGGCAGCATTGGCAACACGCAAGGTGTAAACGCTAGAGCCAATCCAAGAATAAAGAACGCTAAAAACAAATACGCAGTAGAAGCACTTTCAAGAATTCGGCCAATTGCATTAACGTCATCGCGATCTCGCCATAAACTCAAAAATCCTTCCGGTGATTTTTCACTCAAGTTGGTCATCACTTCACCTTCTGAAACTTCAGGTAGCGGGCCAACCTTTACTCCTGGAGCAGCCAAGACAAAATTTAATGTCATGGGTGGATAACAAATTCCAGCCTCTGCGCACCCTTGCAACTCTAACTGCAAATGAATTCCGTTGCTTTGGAATTCTTTTCCTTTGTCCTTCCCAAGGTCAATATCCACATCAAATGGTTCTTTATAAATCCGCATCTGCTTTTGAAAAGTCTTATCAAACTTTTCAGTGCTTTTTGGCAATAATGGCTTGATAACTTTAAGGACGCCATTACCCATACCCATCTGGTAGTGCAACGACTCTTTATAAAGGTAATAGCCTTTAACAATTTGGTAATCAACTCGAATAATTTGGGAATCACCAACCCAAGTTACTTCGATTGGAAATGCCTTTTCAGGTGGTAAAAATTCTAGCGCAGCGTAACTCTTCCCGATAAAGCAATATAAAAATATTGAGCAGAATATTGTAAAACGCAGTAATTTTCCCCCGCTCATTTTTTGCCTTGACCTCTATTTTGCACTTCCAAGTTTACCCACTTACCATAAGCCTGATCATATTCCGATGGTGTAATTGCGATAATTTCAGGCAAATCATAAGGATGGTTTTTTTGGATATATTCATGTATTTTGGGCCACAGGTCTATAGTAGTTTTAGCAGAAAATAGTACCTCGCGATCCTCGCAAACCTTGCCCTCCCACCGGTAGATGGAATGCAGTCCCTCTTGCATATGCACACACGCGGCTAAGCCGTCATAAATTAAATGTCGACCCAGATCCTTGGCCACCTCTAGATTTGGAAGGCTTGTGAGCACTACTATCAATTTCTTGGCTGTCAGCTCATTCATATCAATTATTTATTCAATTAACCTTTGAAAAAGGAAAAAGCCAGACCGAGGTCTGGCTTTTTAATATACCTGAAGTATTTAAGCCTCTTCAGCTACTGTTTCCTCAACGGCTGGACGATCTACGAGCTCAACCAGAGCCATAGGAGCGTTATCACCATGACGAAATCCAAACTTCAAAATTCGAAGGTAACCGCCTGGACGAGTTGAATAACGTGGGCCCAATTCTGTAAACAGCTTGGTAACGATATCGCGATCGCGAGTACGATTAAATGCAAGGCGACGATTTGCCAAATTATCTTTTTTACCCAATGTAATTAAGGGTTCGACAACCATGCGCAATTCCTTAGCTTTTGGCAAAGTGGTTTTAATCACTTCATGCTCCAAAAGTGAATTGGACATATTGCGCAACATCGCCAAACGATGTGATGAGGTTCTATTAAGTTTGCGTAAGCCGTTTCCGTGACGCATGATGCTTCCTTTCTAATTATTTCTCGAGGTTGGCTGGTGGCCAACTTTCGAGTTTCATGCCGAGACTCAAGCCACGAGCAGCCAATACATCCTTAATTTCGTTTAAGGACTTGCGGCCTAAATTTGGGGTCTTGAGCAATTCATTTTCGGTGCGTTGAATCAAATCGCCAATATAGTAAATATTTTCTGCTTTTAAGCAATTTGCAGAGCGCACTGTTAGCTCAAGATCATCTACTGGACGCATCAACATTGGATCAACCATTGATGAGCGACTAGGTGCCAAATCTCCGGAAATTTCACTGCTTTCCAGTGCTGCAAATACCACCAATTGATCGACCAAAATACTGGCTGCTTGGCGAATAGATTCTTCTGGCGACAACACGCCATTAGTTTCAATCGTCATCACGAGGCGATCAAGATCAGTACGCTGTTCAACACGAGCAGACTCAACTGCATAACTTACACGACTAACCGGACTAAATGAAGCATCCAAAACAATACGGCCGATTAATTTAGTAGTTTCATCGTGGTACTGGCGAACGTTGCCCGGTACATAACCGCGACCTTTTTCAACCTTGATTTGCATATCCAGCTTACCGCCTGCGGATAAGTGGGCAATTACATGATCCGGATTCATAATATCTACATCATGCGGCAAATCAATGTCTTTGGCCGTAACAACGCCAGGACCTTCTTTACGCAAATTAATAGTTACTTCATCGCGTGATTGCAATTTGAAAACAATACCCTTCAAATTCAACAAAAGATTTACGACGTCTTCTTGAACGCCATCTAAAGTTGAATATTCATGAACTACACCTGCTATAGCTACTTCGGTTGGCGCATAACCAACCATCGAGGATAACAGCACGCGGCGCAGCGCATTTCCAAGAGTATGGCCATAGCCACGCTCGAAAGGTTCCATAACAACTTTAGCCTGATTGGCTGTAAGCGCTTCAACAGAGATAATTTTTGGTTTGAGCAAATTTGTTTGCATATTTTCTTCCTTGAGAGTGCCTAATTAGCGTGAATACAATTCGACGATCAAACTTTCATTAATTTCACCGCTAATATCTTCACGGTCAGGCACTTGCTTAAATGTTCCTTCCAGCTTTGTTGCATCAACTGAAACCCAGTTGATTGCGCCTGTTTGCTGAACCAAACTAAGAGACTCTTGAATACGAGTTTGTTTTTTTGCTTTTTCACGAATGGCAATCACATCACCAGGCTTAACCTGAATTGAAGGAATATTTACTGCACTACCATTTAGCATTACAGCGCAATGAGAAACCAATTGACGCGCCTCTGCCCGTGTAGAGCCAAAACCCATGCGATACACAACGTTGTCAAGTCGAGACTCCAACAACTGCAGCAATGTTTCACCGGTATTACCCTTGCGACGCTCTGCTTCTGCAAAGTAACGACGGAACTGCCGCTCTAAAATTCCATACATCCGTTTTACTTTTTGCTTTTCACGCAATTGATTACCGTAGTCAGATGTTCTAGACCCAGAAGTACGGCCATGCTGGCCTGGTTTTGTGTCTAACTTGCATTTATCCGACAAAGAACGGCGTGCGCTCTTCAAAAATAAGTCGGTTCCTTCCCGACGTGCTAATTTGGCCTTAGGCCCTAAGTAACGTGCCACGATCTTTTCCTTTCTATTCCGCAGTCTTTCGACCGGCGGTGAGTTCACCCTTTAAATCAGGTGAACAGTGGGCTTTTAAAAAAACTACTAAAAATTGCAATATTGCCAACAACCAAACTTAAATGCGACGACGTTTTGGTGGACGGCAACCGTTATGAGGTACTGGTGTTACGTCTTGAATTTCGGTAATCTTGATTCCCAAGGAATTCAATGCGCGAACAGCAGATTCACGCCCAGGACCCGGGCCTTTGATCTGAACTTCTAGATTCTTAATCCCGCATTCAATCGCCGCTTTTCCAGCTACTTCAGCTGCAACCTGAGCTGCAAACGGAGTTGATTTACGCGACCCTTTAAAACCCTGCCCGCCAGATGTTGCCCACGAAAGAGCATTCCCTTGACGATCAGTGATCGTAATAATGGTGTTATTAAAAGAAGCGTGAACGTGCGCAATACCATCTGCAACATTCTTCTTAACTTTCTTACGAGCACGCTGAGCGGCTGCGTTTGAACTACCTTGCTGTTTTGCCATATCAATAAGCCTTCTTGTTTATTTCTTCAGTGCAATACCAGACTTACGGGGACCCTTACGAGTACGCGCGTTTGTCTTGGTGCGCTGACCGCGCACGGGCAAGCCCTTACGATGGCGGACGCCACGATAGCATCCTAAGTCCATCAAACGTTTGATGCTCATTGTTACTTCACGACGAAGGTCACCCTCAGTTGTAAATTTACCAACCTCATCACGCAGTTTTTCTAAATCAGCGTCTGTAAGATCTTTAATCTTCTTGTCAATAGGAACGCCTGTTGAAAGACAGATCTTTCTTGCTCTAGTTGTTCCGATACCAAATATTGCCGTTAATCCAATAACGGTATGTTGGTGATTTGGGATGTTTACCCCAGCTATACGTGCCATGAGAATTCCTCTTAATTAACCAGATCAGCCTTGACGCTGCTTATGACGTGGATCTGACGAGCAAATCACACGCACAACGCGTTTGCGCTTAATGACCTTGCAATTTCTGCAAATACACTTAACGGATGCTAATACTTTCATAACTCACCTATATAAAATATCTATACTGCCAAACTACTCACTTCGCGCGGAAAATAATCCTTGCACGCGTCAGGTCGTATGGAGTCATCTCCACCGTCACCTTATCACCCGGAAGAATACGAATGTAATGCATCCGCATTTTTCCAGAAATATGACCCAAAACAACATGTCCATTCTCAAGCTTTACGCGAAACATCGCGTTCGGCAAATTCTCTAATATTTCACCCGCCATCTGAATAACATCATCTTTAGACATAATTACAGTGAAGAGCCCATCTTAAAATTAGCTTTTTTCATCAAAGAGCCGTATTGCTGTTGCATTACAAACGACTGTACTTGTGCCATAAAATCCATAGCCACGACGACGATAATCAGTAATGATGTTCCGCCAAAATAAAACGGTACGTTGTACTTCAAGACCAAAAACTCTGGCAATAGGCAAACCAAAACCATGTATATTGCCCCTGCCAACGTAAGCCGTACTAGTATCTTGTCTATGTAGCGGCCGGTCTGCTCTCCAGGTCGAATGCCTGGAACAAATGCACCACTCTTTTTAAGATTTTCAGCAGTATCACGACTATTAAAGACCAATGCTGTGTAAAAAAAGCAGAAGAAAATGATTGCCGCTGCATACAAAATTGTATACACAGGTTGTCCAGGAGCCAAAGTTGCCGCCAAATCTTTAATGACTCGGCTAAACATATTGGTTGGCTCACCTGAAGTAAACCAGCCAGCAATTGTTGCTGGGAACAAAATAATCGATGAAGCGAAAATTGGGGGAATTACGCCGGCCATATTTAACTTTAATGGCAGATGGGAAGATTGACCGCCATAGACTTTATTGCCAACTTGACGTTTAGCATAGTTCACCAAAATACGGCGTTGGCCACGCTCAACAAACACTACGAAGTAGGTGACCCCTATAACAATGATGACGATCAACAATGCTGAAAGCACATTCATAGAGCCGGTACGAACCAATTCTAGCAAGCTAGCCATAGCATTTGGCAGGCCTGAAACAATCCCGCCGAAAATAATAATCGATATCCCATTGCCAAGGCCACGCTCTGTAATCTGTTCGCCTAGCCACATCAAAAACATCGTTCCCGTTACCAGAGTGACCACTGTATTCAGCTCAAACATCATTCCAGGATTAATTACTAGGCCTGGCTGAGCTTGCAAGGCAACCGAAATGCCCAATGCCTGAAACGTTGCCAAAAATACAGTTCCGTATCTTGTGTACTGCGTAATTTTTCTCTGCCCAGCTTGGCCTTCTTTTTTCAAAGACTCTAATGTGGGGATCACGATCGTCATCAACTGCATAATGATCGAAGCGGAAATATACGGCATGATTCCCAAAGCAAAGACTGTAAAGCGTGAAAGGGCGCCGCCGGAGAACAAATTAAACATTCCCAAGATACCGTCTTTTTGACCAGCAAACAATTGCGCCAACTGATCGGGGTCTATTCCTGGAACAGGAATATGTGCTCCCACTCTGTATACGAGCAAAGCCAGCACGAGGAATACTAAGCGACGACGAAGATCGCCGAACTTATTTCCTGATTGCGCTAGATTCGCGACGTTATTAGATGCGGTTGCCATGTTTGCTTAAATTACACCTGCTCGATTAATTTGCCGCCCACCGCTTCAATAGCGGCTTTAGCTGCTGCAGATGCTGTTAAACCCTTTAAGGTCACAGCGATTTTAATTTCGCCTGTCTTGATTACCTTAACCGAATTGATTTGTTCACCAGCTAAACCATGCTGCTTTAATACCAGTAAATCCACTTCAGGCAAGCCAATTTTTTCTAAGTCGCTTAAAGTAATTTGACCAACATGGCGACGTGTCAAAGACACAAATCCCCGTTTTGGCAAACGACGATACATAGGCATTTGACCGCCCTCGAATCCAACTTTATGGAATCCACCGGAACGGGATTTTTGACCCTTATGACCACGCCCAGCAGTTTTACCAAGCCCAGAACCAATCCCGCGACCAACGCGACGACGATTTTTCTTGGATCCTTCTGCAGGTTTTAATGTATTCAGTTGCATTTTCTTCGCCTATTTACTTGCTGATCAATTAGCCAATGACTTTGACCAGATAAGAAACTTTGTTAATCATTCCGCGAACTGCTGGAGTGTCTTCTAATTCAGATACAGAGTTAATACGTCTAAGCCCTAAACCTCGAACGGTTGCACGATGGCTCTCGCGTGTACCAATCAAACTGCGTACTAACTGCAGTTTGACTTTGGAGTTTGATTGAGTTGTAGTCATTTCATAATTCCTAATCTATAGTGCTCAGCCTAGAATCTCTTCTACCGATTTGCCGCGCTTGGCTGCAATCTCAGCGGGAGTGCTCATCTTGCTTAGCCCGTCAATGGTTGCACGAACCATGTTGTAAGGATTGGTTGAACCAATCGACTTTGCAACAACGTTAGTAACGCCCATTACATCAAAAATTGCCCGCATTGGACCGCCAGCGATTATGCCGGTACCTTCTTTTGCTGGAGAAATCAGAACGCGTGAAGCACCGTGCTGACCAATAACTGAATGCTGTAAAGTTCCTTTACGTAAAGGTACCTTAATCATCTTGCGACGCGCCTCATCCATTGCTTTCTGAACGGCCACTGGAACTTCTTTCGACTTTCCTTTGCCCATTCCAATTCGACCATCGCCATCACCAACTACGGTTAGAGCGGCGAAACCTAAAATACGTCCACCCTTCACAACCTTAGTCACACGATTTACCGCAATCATCTTCTCGCGAAGACCATCATCGCGCTCTTCTGATTGCATTTTGGTTTGCATTTTTGCCATGTTTTTTCCTAGACCAATCTATTAGAACTTCAGGCCGGCTTCACGCGCAGCTTCAGCTAGGGCCTTAATTCGGCCGTGATAACGATGACCAGAGCGGTCAAACGCAACATCTACAACTCCAGCTTTCACTGCACGCTCTGCAATCAACTTACCAATTTGTTGCGCAGCCGCAGCGTTGCCACCATTCTTAATAATTTGGCGTATCTCTTTTTCCATGGTTGAAGCCGCCGCGAGCACTTTTGTACCGCATGGGCTATATACCTGAGCAGAAATATGAGAATTGCTACGGATCACCGTTAAGCGATGTGCCAATGCTTCAGCTATCCTGATGCGAGTCTGCCTGGCGCGTCTTTGTCTTGTTTCGTCTTTATTCATGTCTAATCTCGCTTACTTCTTCTTGGTTTCTTTCAGATGCACGACTTCGTCAACATAACGAACGCCTTTGCCCTTATAAGGCTCTGGTGATCGATAAGCGCGAACCTCTGCTGCAACCTGGCCAACTTGCTGCTTGTTGGAGCCCTTGATGATGATTTCAGTTTGCGATGGCGTTTCAGCCTTTACACCCTTTGGAAGCGTGTAAATAATGTCATGCGAAAAGCCTAACTGCAATTTCAATGTATCGCCTTGAGCTTGTGCGCGATAACCCACGCCTACTAGGCTTAACTTACGCTCAAAACCCTGTGTTACACCGATAACCATATTGTTAACCAATGCACGCGTGGTTCCTGAAAGCGCGCCTGCTTCTGGTGAATTATTTTTTAACTCAACAGTCAGTACGCCATCGGCTTGCTGCAAACCAACTGCTGGGTGCAAATTGTGGCTCAAAGTTCCTAATGGGCCTTTAACGGTGATTACTGCGCCGTTTATATTGATCTCCGCACCTTTTGGTACTGAAATTGGGGTTTTTCCGACTCGGGACATATGGCTCTCCTTAGGCGACGTAGCAAATAACTTCGCCACCCACGCCAATTGCGCGAGCTTTGCGATCAGTCATGACGCCTTGTGGTGTTGAAATAATTGCCACACCCAAACCATTCATCACTTCAGGAATATCGTGCCGACCTTTGTATACCCTAAGGCTAGGCGTTGATACACGCTGAATACGCTCGATGACCGGGCGACCAGCATAGTACTTGAGTTCTATATTCAAGACTGGCTTGGCTTCTTCGCCTTTAATTTCAAAACCATCGATATAGCCTTCATCTTTCAAGACTTTTGCAATGGCAACTTTAATTTTTGATGACGGCATGATAACCATCGGCTTCTGCACCGCTTGCGCGTTGCGAATCCGGGTCAACATGTCGGCGATTGGATCGCTGATACTCATGAGTTCTCCTAATTCTTTCGCCGCTTACCAGCTGGCCTTGGTTAAACCGGGGATTTCGCCACGAAAGGCGATTTCACGAATCTTGCTACGAGCCAAACCAAACTTACGGAATGTGCCACGTGGACGACCGGTTAATGAACAACGATTCCTTTGACGAATCGGGCTTGCATTACGTGGTAGAGCCTGCATTTTTAAACGTGCTTCATAGCGCTCTTCATCGCTTCTCGAGGTATCAGCAATGATGGCCTTGAGCTCTGCACGCTTTGCAGCGTATTTTTCTACACACTTGGCGCGCTTATTCTCGCGCTCAATTAGGGATAGTTTTGCCACGTTAGCCTCTTAATTGCGGAAAGGAAATTTAAATGCTGCCAATAAAGCTTTAGCTTCTTCATCGGTTTTAGCGGTAGTTGTAATGCTGATATTGAGGCCACGAAGTGCATCAATTTTGTCGTACTCAATTTCAGGGAAAATGATTTGCTCTTTTACCCCAATGTTGTAATTACCGCGACCATCAAAGGCTTTGCCGGAAATTCCACGGAAATCCCTTACTCGGGGCAATGCAACCGTAACAAACCGATCTAAAAACTCATACATGCGTGCACCACGCAATGTAACCATGGCGCCGATTGGATAGCCCTGGCGAATTTTGAATCCGGCAATTGCTTTACGTGCTTTAGTAACGACTGGCTTTTGACCAGCTACTTTTGTTAAATCGCCAACCGCATTTTCGATAATTTTTTTATCGTTTACTGCTTCACCAAGACCCATGTTTAGAGTGATCTTGGTAATGCGTGGCACTTGCATGATGGATTTATAACCAAACTTGGTCATTAAATCGCCAACCACTTGATTCTTGTAATGTTCTTGAAAACGTGTGCTCATAATTTCTCCATACCCCTTATGCGCTTAATGTTGCGCCGGTAGTTTTCAAATAACGAACTTTTTTGCCTTCAACGAGCTTGATACCTACTCGCGAGGCCTTATCGTTACCATCAACTAAAGCCACATTTGAAACGTGGATCGGCATAACCTTGTCGATCATCCCACCGGTTACACCAGTAGCAGGATTGGGTTTAACGCTCTTTTTATAAATGTTTACGCCCTCTACAACGAGCTTGTTCTCAAGAACGGCGGTTACCGTCCCTTTTTTGCCTTTATCTCGGCCTGTCAGAACAACGACAGAATCACCTGTACGAATTTTTTTCATATCAGCCTCTTAAATCACTTCGGGGGCGAGAGAAACGATCTTCATAAAGCGCTCGGTACGCAATTCACGAGTAACGGGCCCGAAGATACGAGTTCCAATTGGTTCTAGTTTGGCGTTGAGCAGCACAGCAGCGTTTTGATCGAACTTAATCAATGAACCGTCTGGACGGCGCACGCCCTTAGCGGTTCTCACCACTACTGCGTTATAAATGTCACCTTTTTTTACACGGCCACGTGGAGCAGCAGATTTAACGCTGACTTTTATGACATCTCCGATACTGGCATAGCGACGCTTTGAGCCGCCCAGTACTTTGATGCATAAGACTTCACTGGCGCCAGTATTATCGGCAACCTGTAATCTACTTTCGGTCTGAATCATTTTTTAATCCCCAACTTATTAGCCAAAGGCAAACAGTCTTGGTTCCGTCAATGGGTCTCTAGCAAACGCTTAAACCCGGAATTAATGAAAAACAACTTCTGTGTACTGCATACAGCCTGCTATTCTACTATACAAAATAGGGATCTGGCAATAAATTTAACCAAATCCCAAATATTGCGTTAAATACCTTTTGCCGTTTCAACTAGGCGAGTAACAACCCAGGCTTTAGTCCTTGAAATTGGCCTTGATTCAGCAATTTCAACGGTATCCCCCATCTTGTACTGACCAGCTTCATCATGTGCATGGTATTTTTTTGAATGGCCAACATACTTGCCATAAAGCGCATGTTTTACTTGACGCTCAACTAGCACGGTTACGGTTTTTTGCATTTTGTCACTAACAACACGACCAATTAAGGTCCGACGCAAGG
Organism: uncultured beta proteobacterium; assembly: GCA_903826775.1. Lineage (GTDB taxonomy): Bacteria > Pseudomonadota > Gammaproteobacteria > Burkholderiales > Burkholderiaceae > Polynucleobacter. The sequence continues at coordinate 113,909 of CAIKFU010000104.1, forward strand.
GTTTAGCGGATTCTGTCATATCCCTTCCTTATTTCTGTGCAGTCTTTTGGGTGATAAAAGTCTTTACACGAGCAATATCGCGCTTAACTTTACCCAATTGGCTGGTATTTTGGAGTTGCTGAGTACCCTTTTGCATGCGAAGCTTAAAACTGGTCTTTAACAGTTCTGTCAGCTCGCTGTTCAAGGCGCTCAGATCTTTTGTTTGTAAATCTTTACTTTTCATAATATCTATTCCGATCAGCCTAAATGGCGAATCACAAATGTAGTCTGAATTGGCAACTTGGCTGCTGCTAATTTAAAAGCTTCGCGTGCCAGCGCCTCGTCTACTCCATCCATCTCATACAAAACTTTGCCCGGTTGAATCTCTGCAACGTAGTACTCTGGATTGCCCTTGCCGTTACCCATTCGGACTTCGGCTGGCTTCTGTGAAATTGGCTTATCTGGGAAAATACGAATCCAAATACGGCCGCCGCGTTTAATGTGGCGCGTCATTGCTCGGCGAGCCGATTCAATTTGACGCGCTGTTAAACGACCACGTCCAACAGCCTTTAGTCCAAAATCGCCAAAAGAAACAGAGCTACCGCGTGTTGCGACACCGGTATTGCGACCTTTTTGTTCTTTACGGTATTTGCGACGCTTTGGTTGCAGCATGCTTACTCTCCTGACTTCTGCGGTTCAGCGCTTGCAACACCCTCAACGGCTTTGCGGACACGCTTAACTGCTGGTTTTATAGCCACTTTTGGCTTGTCTTCGCCGGCAGGCTTATCAGTTGCAGCAGCTCTTCGACCTGCTGGCTTACCTGGTGCACGACGACTCTTCTTGTCTTCAGATGCTGGCTCTGTTGATGGGGCGGCAATCTGAGCATCTGCTCCACGAGCCAATGTATCGCCCTTGTATACCCAAACTTTTACACCAATGATTCCATAAGTTGTTTCGGCTTCAGATGTTGCGTAATCAATGTCCGCCTTTAAGGTATGCAAAGGAACGCGTCCCTCACGATACCATTCGCGACGAGCAATTTCAGCTCCATTTAAACGGCCAGAAGACATAATTTTAATGCCTTGGGCGCCTAAACGCATTGCACTTTGCATTGCGCGTTTCATGGCACGACGAAACATAATTCGCTTCTCAAGCTGTTGAGTTATCGAATCAGCAATCAACTGTGCATCGACTTCTGGCTTGCGAATTTCCTCAATATTTACATGCACTGGAACACCCATGCGCTTTTGAAGCTCTTTACGAAGCACTTCGATATCTTCGCCTTTTTTACCGATAACTACACCCGGACGTGAGCTGTAAATAGTTATGCGAGCATTTTTTGCTGGACGCTCAATAATAACTTTGCTTACCGATGCATTCTTAAGTTTTTTCTTAAGATAAATTCGGACATCAACGTCCTCTTTAAGCATTCTCGCAAAATCAGTATTGTTTGCATACCAACGTGATGTCCAATTCTTGTTTACCGAGAGTCGGAATCCGGTAGGGTTTATCTTTTGTCCCATAACTTTCCTTAATTACTCAGGGTCACGCTAATGTGACAAGTTTGTTTTTCAATTTGATTACCACGGCCTTTTGCGCGCGCTGTGAATCGCTTCAAGGAAGTGCCTTTGTCAACAATGACAGCAGATACCTTAAGTTCATCAATATCAGCACCCTTGTTATGTTCAGCATTTGCGATCGCTGACTCCACTACTTTTTTCACAATGAAGGCAGCTTTTTTGGGGCTGAAATTCAAAATGTTCATTGCGCGTGAAATTGGCAAACCACGTATCTGGTC